>JBEGUX010000058.1:0-7633 GCA_041178685.1 Bacteroidota bacterium | reverse complement strand
TTATTGGAAGTAAGGATTTCCACCTGATCACCGCTTCGTAAACGATGACTTAGTGGGACTAACTTATGGTTGGTTTTAGCACCAATACATTTTGATCCGAGATCAGTGTGGATTTCAAATGCAAAGTCAAGTGCAGTAGCACCGGCAGGTAGTGTTTTTAATTCGCCGTTAGGAGTAAATACAAATATTTCGTCGGCGAATAAATTAAGTTTGAAATCATCGATGAAGTCCAACGCGTTGGCCTCCGGATGTTCAAGTAACTCGCGGATTTTTTTAATCCAATCGTCCAGCGCCGACTCTACAGAAGGTTCTTTGTATTTCCAGTGCGCCGCATATCCTTTCTCTGCGATATCGTCCATTCGACGGCTTCGGATTTGCACCTCCACCCAACGTCCGCCCGGACCCATTACGGTGGTGTGCAACGATTCATAGCCGTTCGCTTTAGGAGTAGAGATCCAGTCGCGCAGGCGATCCGGATTCGGCGTGTAATAGTCGGTAAATACGGAATAGCAACGCCAGCACATGGCCTTTTCATCGGCCTCATCAGAATCGATAATGATACGTACTGCAAAGATGTCATAGATCTCTTCGAATCCAACGCCTTGTCGTTTCATCTTGTTCCAGATGGATTGTACCGATTTGGTACGACTGCGTACTTCAAAGTTGAATCCCTGGCGGGTTAATTCCTCCTTTACAGGTTCCATGAATTCATTGATGAAACGAGTACGCTCACGTTTTGTCTGCTGGAGTTTCTCTGCAATTTCATTATAAATCTCAGGCTCGGTGAATTTAAGCGCAAGATCTTCCAATTCAGTTTTAATAGAGTAGAGGCCAAGACGATGGGCCAGAGGTGCGTAAAGAAACGCAGTTTCGGATGCGATCTTCAATTGCTTCTCGCGAGCCATCGAATCGAGCGTCCGCATATTGTGCAAACGGTCAGCCAACTTGATCAGAATAACACGAACATCATCCGAAAGCGTCAATAGCATTTTGCGGAAATTCTCTGCCTGAATGGATGATCCTTGTAAAACGACACCGGAAATTTTTGTCAATCCGTCAACTATGGAAGCCGCTTTCTCGCCGAAGGATGTTTTGATATCATCGAGCGTAAGATGCGTATCTTCTACTGTATCGTGTAATAGTGCGCAAACAATTGCGAGTGGTCCAAGTCCGATTTCTGCAGCGCAAATCTGTGCCACGGAGAGGGGATGAAGAATATACGGTTCGCCTGTCTTACGGCGCATATTTTTATGCGCTTCCAGCGACATATCAAAAGCAAGGCGAATCATCTTCTTGTCGCCTTTGCCAAGAGAAGGTCGAAGGGATCGTAACAATGCCTTATACTCGCGAAGAATCAGTTCTTTCTCTGCAGTAGCATCATTTTCGCCGGTGATGGGTGAATCGGTATGTGGTGGTAATTTTTCCAAGTTCGTCTTTTGGAACAGGTTGTGCTCCAATTCTTAAATTTACGACTTTTGAGGCATTTTTTTCAATGCTAGAATGGAAAAATCACTATTTATTTTCCGGATAGTGTTGGTAAGTAATCCCAGTCCTTTGATTTCCATTTCAACGACATCGTTGGGCTGCAGCCATTGAACTTTATAGGCTGGATCGTTCAACAAACCTGTGCCATTTAACTCAAGAAAACAACCCGTTCCAACGGTTCCTGAACCAATTACATCGCCCGGTAAAATGTCGACTCCATAAGCACATCGTTCGATGATTTCAGCAAAAGTCCAATCCATATCTTTCATGTTTCCCTCGCTCACAGTGATCCCGTTTACACGGCAGGTCATTGGTAAGTCGTAGTTGTTGCCGGTATGTCCTGGTTTTGCAGGAACTTTAAAGGCTTCCAGTTCATCAGGAGTCACCAACCACGGACCGATGACAGTGCTGAAATCTTTGCCTTTGGCAGGCCCAAGGTTGAGCAACATTTCCTCCATCTGCAGCGTTCGTGCGCTCATATCGTTCATGATCATGTAGCCTGCGATATAATTATCGGCATCAGCGGCGCGAATGTTTCTTCCTTTTTTACCAATGACTACAGCAACCTCCAGTTCAAAATCTAATTTTTGAAAATGGTCCGGCATACAATGAATATCGCCCGGGCCTTGGATGGCATTGTGATTGGTAAAATAAAAGATTGGGTACTGATCAAATTCTTCAATCATCGGCACCTTTCGGTTGCGGCGTGCCGCAGCAACGTGCTGTCGGAATGCATAACCATCTCGGCAGGAGGTGGGTTCAGGAACAGGCGCTAAAAGGGTAGTGTTTTCAAGGGACATGCCGGGAATTGAAACTTTACCATCGACAATTGCTTGTTCTACTTTTCTGGCCGTCATCATACCCGGTTCACCTGCTTTTAGAAATTCCCGCATGGTGTCAGGGACAGACAAGTTAATAGCAGCCGCAACATCCGCTAATGGGTAAATAAGGTTATTTACTAAAATTCCCAATCGTAATTGATCGGAGTTGGAATAGGAGACAAGTTTCATTAGAAGTTGGTTTGTGGTTGCGAAAATACAAACAACCTTCGATTATTGGATATAAACAAAAAAGGCCCCTTTTCAGGAGCCTCTTTTGCCTAACCATTGAATCCAAACCAAACAATATCTATTCTATAATGAGTTTCTGTTGATAGGTTTCAACACCATTCGTTGCTGAAACAACATAAAACGCGCCATGCTTGAAATAATCCTGTCCAATGGAAAGTTCTGTAAATCCTCTTTCATTGGTGGTCAATGTGAATGGAATTTCGCGTCCGGTAACATCCCAAACTGAGATCTTGTACGCCTCCAATGAAGCATTGTCCATGCTCAAGGTAACCTGAGGGCGATTACAAGGATTGGGGAATACGCTGAAGTTGGAGCGAATTTTATTTTCAATTACTGAAACCTGAAAATATTCATAGTGTCCGTCATAATCAGTCTGACGCAGTCGGTAATACGAAACACCGTTTAAGGGCTGTTCATCCGTGAAGCTGTAGCTTTGAGAAACAGTAGTTGTACCCGCACCATCAATAACGCCGATAGGAGTATAATTGATGTTGTCCGATGAGCGTTCTAGTGTGAAGTAATCGTTGTTGACTTCAGTCTGTGTCGTCCAGCGTGCTTCCACTTTGCCTTTTACGAGGAATGCATCAAATGAAACCAGGTTGATAGGCAGTGAGTTTCCGCCGCCCGGAGGATTTCCAAGAGCAAAGTTGGTACTGAAATAGTTGGAACCAAAAACTGTTGGGTTAAAGCTGCTGGCTGTCAGTTGTTGAGAGCGAACCCAGCCGCTCACCGGAGAGTTAATTCCATTGGTGCTTTGGCTCAAGTCCATCCAGTAATTTGGAGTAGGATATTTTTCTTGTGCCACCAGCAATGAATTAGGATCATTCACACCGTCATCCGTTCCATAGTGCATCGTAATGTAACCACTGCTGAAGCGTGTGGTTCCCAGTCGTGTGAACTTTGTATAGCGAACATTAGAAACACGTTCGATAGTCGGAGGTAATGAAGGAGGCAAAGCAGAAGCCGGTACATTGATGATTTCACCTTCGTAAGTAACCGGATTTGCGTCGTCATGATTCAGTTGTAATTCCACCGGACGGAACGCAAAGCCTTTACCGATTGGGAAGTATTTTGTACTGGAGGTAGCTGCTGCAGTATGAATCATTGGTCCATCAACGAAGCTGGCGGTTGTACCAATAGATGTTGTAGCATTGCTTGCACAGCGCAGCACATTAGTTGCTGTTGTAATCAACTTTCCGTTCGATAATTCAAGGTAGCTGGATATACCTACAGGATAACGCAGGTTGACATGTGCACTGTTATTAATACGCATACGCCAGAAGTTGATGGCAGCAGGAGTGGTACCCGACACATACTGAATGGTACTAAGCGTAGTCAAGGGGTTGAAATGTACTGTGCTATTCCGTTCAACGAATAATCCGGCATTACTGAAAGCATCGCCATTGGAATTAATTCCTTTAATAGTTAGCGTACGTGCATCACCACTGGTAGAACCATTAATAGAGCGCATATCAAATTTAGCGCCTGCTAGAATTTGTAAGCTAAGCGCATTGAAATTTGCAGTTGAACTTGCCGCCGGAGAAAGTGTGGCACCGATTGAAGGTGAAGTACCGGCTACAATCAAATTAGGCCATGTGTAATTGGGATAAGCGGTATTGGCGAAAGGCTGAAAGCTAATTCCTTTTGCCAATGGAGTTCCGGATACACCGGCTTGAATAATTCCGCCCGTACAATTGAAACTACCATTAATTCCGCAAATTCCAAGATCGGTTGCTGTGCTTGTTCCCGCTTTGTTTATGGTAATCGTACCTCCAGACATGGTGAACATGCTGCCAGTTACATCATTGATCCAAAACACCTGACGGCTTGTTCCGGTTGTACCCGAATTCAGTGAAACCGCACCGCCCGTCATGTTGAAGTAACAGGCCTCTGTTAAAGATGCGGCAGCATAAGTAATTCCGCCATATACGGTAAGAGTGCCACTGGTGATGTCTAAAGTAGGAAATGGACTACCATTTCTGTCGATCAGAATTCCTTGTAATCCTGCAGCAGATCCGACGAAAACTTGTCCGCCCTGTACACTCAATTGGCCTTGCAATGTCATGAAGTCTGTGTTTCCGCTGAAGCGCATAATTCCGCGAGGAATAATAAACGAGACGTTCGGACCAATGGTGTAGTTGGTGGAAGGGTTTACGCTATAACTACCAATATTATTATGGATGTAAGTTCCTGTATTGGCGTATAAATTTTTAATTGAAACTTCGAACGCATTAGATTGTACATTAAGACTGTTGTTTTTTGCGTTCTTATTGAGATAAACGTCAGCTAAATCCCATGTTCCATTTGAAACCTGAGAAGAAGTACCACCTGCGAAAATCAAATCAACACAGTTACCGGGAGTAGCAAACAAGTCAATATTTCCACTATTGTTGATGCTTCCGTTTACCTGGAATGAGTGACGTCCGGTAGCAGCTACGTAATAAGATATTCTGCTTCCGGTGCCCAGGTTCACGTTTCCGTTCACCGTGAGTGAATAGCTTCTACCGGCTGTTTGGAATTCCAGAAATCCGGGGAAAGATCCGGAAAGTCCTAAATCAAGTCGAATACAACTTTGGTTTCTGGTAATGCTGATGGTGTGATTCCCGGCAATACGTGCCTCGTCAGCAATTCCCGGTACGGCTATCGCCGCCGGGCCTCCAATACTTACAGTTGACAAGGTTGCAGGGTTACTCCAGTCGCCGTTTTGACGTGAATAATAAATCGCAGCGTCGGCTGAAAAAACCTGCAAGATCACCATTAGCAGGGCAAACATGAACAGATTAGACCACCTTGTGGTCGTTTTTTGGCTGTTCGTACAGTTTGAATTTTTCATAACTTAAATGTTAGATTGTTTGGACGTGGAAAATTCTTATGGTTTTCCAATAATATTTAATCGCCTAACGAGGAGTTTAGTTGCTGCGCAAAAGCCATTACATTTCATTTGTAAGGTTCCGAATAGATTTTATAGAACTGTTGAGTATAGATGAAAAGTAATTTTCGTTTATAAAGCTTATCAGGCTTATTTTATCACTTTAATTGTCTCAACAGTCAAAAAACAGGTGGTGGTCATTCAGTGTAAGACAATCACCGTTTTTTGACAAAGAATCCTTAATTTTGAGCAAATAATACTATCGGCTCCAATCATTACTGATTTCGAATCGAAAAAAAATAGCGCATGCCACAATACCATCGCCTTGGATCAATGCCTGCAAAGCGGCATACTCAGTTTCGTAAGCCTGACGGAAAACTCTATGCGGAAGAGTTGGTTTCAACCCACGGATTTTCTAATGTTTACTCCTTAATCTATCATTGCCACCCACCGACATTGATTAAGGAAACAGGAACGCCTTACTCTGTTCAACCTGAAATTGCTTTCCAGCGTTCCCTTAAGCATCAGAGCTTTGAAGGATTTCATGTGCAGCCGACTGATGATTATCTAAAAAGCCGTAAAGCTGTTTTAGTAAATAATGACCTTCATATTTCACTTGCCGCTCCGCGTCATTCGATGAAAGATTATTTTTTCAAAAATGCGGATGCCGATGAGGTGATCTTCGTTCACGAAGGTTCCGGTAAAATGAAATCAATTTATGGTTCTTTAACGTTTGGCTATGGCGATTACATCATCATTCCACGCGGCACCATTTACCAATTGGAATTTAACGATACCAATAACCGGTTATTAATCGTAGAGTCATTCTCTGCTGTTGAAACGCCAAAGCGATATCGTAATTCGTATGGTCAATTGGAAGAGCATTCTCCTTATTGCGAAAGAGATATCCGTCGTCCGGAAAATCTGGAGACATTTGATGAGACCGGAGACTTCAATATCCTGATTAAAAAAGAGGGAATGATTTATCCATACGTGTATGCCACTCATCCTTTCGATGCTATTGGCTGGGACGGAAATTTATATCCTTGGGCGCTTTCTATTCATGACTTTGAGCCTCTAACTGGTCGTGTTCATTTGCCTCCGCCAATACACCAGACTTTCGAAGCGCACAATTATGTGATTTGCTCCTTCGTTCCTCGCTTATACGATTACCATCCTCTCTCTATTCCTGTTCCCTACAATCACTCCAATGTGGACTCTGACGAGGTTCTTTATTATGTAGATGGTGATTTTATGAGTCGCAAGAAAGTGACACGCGGTATGATTACACTGCATCCTGCCGGCATCCCACACGGTCCGCATCCCGGAACAGTTGAAAAAAGTTTAGGTCAGAAAGAGACTAAAGAATTGGCGGTAATGATTGATACATTCCGTCCACTTTGGATTACGGAAGAAGGAAAAGCAATTATGTCCGGTGATTACTACAAATCGTGGGTAGAGTAGTGGACTAAAATTTCCGATCAGTACAGTGGAAATTTTTCCATCATCGTATTTACCTTCTTTCTGATAGCTCCGAGTTTTGTCTCATTATCGTGACTCATTAGTGCCTGATCGATAAGGTCGACGATTTTTACGCAGTCTTTTTCTTTTACACCGCGAGTTGTCATAGCCGGTGTTCCAATACGGATACCGGATGTTACAAATGGCGACTTATCGTCGAACGGAACCATGTTCTTATTGACCGTTATGGCCGCTTTTCCCAGGGTAGCTTCTGCTAATTTTCCGGTAAGATTTTTAGAGCGCAAATCAATCAGCATACAGTGATTTTCAGTGCCTCCCGAAATCACAGCGTAACCGCGTTCAACAAATGCTGCAGCCATTGCGTTGGCGTTACGAACCATTTGTACGCAGTACTTCATGTAATCATCGGAAAGATCTTCGCCAAAAGCTACAGCTTTCGCCGCAATGACATGTTCCAACGGACCGCCTTGTGTACCCGGGAAGACGGCGCTGTCGAACAAAGCGCTCATCATTTTCAACTCCCCTTTGGGTGTGCGTTGCCCAAGGGTGTTCTCTTTATCACGGCCAACTAAAATCATACCTCCACGTGGACCACGTAAGGTTTTGTGTGTGGTGGTGGTTACTACGTCACAATAAGGTAGCGGGTCATTAAGCAATCCGCGAGCAATAAGTCCGGCAGGATGCGATATGTCGGCCAGCAAAAATGCGCCAACTTCATCAGCAATTT
>JBEGUX010000057.1:0-5807 GCA_041178685.1 Bacteroidota bacterium | reverse complement strand
GAAGAATTTCTGGTTCAAGGCTAAATTAATTTCAGTTCAACCATCTAAGATTTTTGATGATTGGGTGATAATGCCTGATCAACTCTTTGGTGCATTGGCGGAACATCCCGAAGCGCTAATTATTAGAACGCTGCCTAATGATGATCACAAGTGCAAGCGTAATTATTCCGGTACTAATCCTGTTTTTTTACATCATCATGCCGCCGAGTTAATCCGGAATGCCGGCGTGAAACACCTTTTATTGGACATTCCTTCGGTTGATCGGGAGGAAGATGGCGGTGCTTTACTTGCTCATCGCGCCTTTTGGAACTATCCGGAGAATACCCGACGCGATGCCACCATCACTGAACTAATATATGTTCCGAGTGAAATTCATGATGGTGATTATATGCTTAACTTACAGGTTATCAGTATTTTCAATGACGCAAGCCCCTCCAAACCTGTTTTGTATAAGCCTTTTCACCACCCTGGGAATCCATCTTTATAGCAATGTATTGATATTCAATCGCATTTCTTTAAATAGCTTTTCTCACAATCAATAAAAATGCATATTGATTATTAATTAATTGATATGATAATTATTTAGTAGTCAATTGTTTCACCTGGATGTTTAACTTTTGCGCTATTATTTTTTCCGGTTCAAGTTGAATTCCAATCAGGTCGAACCTCAACAATTTAGATTCATTCTAATTATTTATTTTTTTCAAGAATTATGCGATTTTAAGCCACTTTCTAATAAATTTGCGGCGACAAAAAATGACTATTCGATGACTAAACGATTAGTCGTTATAAATCAATGTCCGAAGTACCGGACTACAGATCGCTAACAAAACTGATATGAGCATTATCGGCCGCATCAAGAAAAAGAGTCTTCTCGCCAGCCTGTTTATCGTTGCCATTTTCTCGGCATTTACTGTCTCTGCGCAAGAAGCAGCAGCAGTGCAAGACGGTGAAGCATTGTTCAAAGCAAATTGCGCCAGCTGTCACGCTGTAAAAGAAAAAATGATCGGTCCCGCGTTAAAGGGGATTGAAACGCGCCGCTCAGAGGATTGGTTGTTGAAATGGATCAAGAACTCCAACGCAGTAATCAAATCTGGTGACGCTTATGCTGTGAAGTTGTATAACGAGTACAACAAAGTAGCGATGCCATCTTTTAACTTGAAGGATGATGAAATCAAAGCGGTGCTTGCCTATGTAAAAGTAGAAGCAGATAAGCCTGATGCAGTTCCCACCGGCGCAGCCGCTCCTGGTGCTCCAGTGCAGGAAGAAGAAAAACCGGTTGGACTTTACTTGCTAATCGCTATTGTTGTTTTATTCCTTCTCTCCAGTATTCTTGGTCGAGTTCAACATACGCTTGAGCGTGCTTCTCGTCAGCGTCAAGGTTTGCCTGAGCCTGCACCAATTAGCAACAAAGACGCAGCGATCTATTGGATTCGTAACAACAAAAAAATTGTTGCGGTATTGTTGCTTCTTTTCGTTGGATGGGGCAGTGTTAAAGGTTGGTACACGTTAAAGAATATCGGTGTAATGACAGGTTACACACCTGATCAGCCAATTGCTTATTCCCACAAACTACACGCCGGTGAGATGCAGATTCAGTGTATCTATTGCCATAGCGGTGCTGAAAAAGGAAAAGTAGCCGGAATTCCTTCTGCTAACGTTTGTATGAATTGTCATAAGTACGTTCGCAAAGGACCTGTTACCGGTACAGAAGAGATCGCAAAGATTTACAAAGCGCTTGATTACGATCCTGACAAAGGCACCTACGGCCCGAACCCAAAGCCAATTCAATGGGTACGTGTTCACAACCTTCCTGATCTGGCCTACTTCAACCACGCGCAGCACGTAGCAGTTGGAAAAATCGAATGTCAGACTTGTCACGGTCCGGTTCAGGACAGCATGACTGTTGTTGGACAGTATTCTCCGCTTACCATGGGCTGGTGTATCGATTGCCACCGCAAGACTGAGGTTAAGATGGCAGGAAACGCTTACTACAACGACTATCACAAAGAATTACTTTCTAAGCCAGGTGCGGATTCCATAATTACGGTTTCTGAAATCGGTGGATTAGAATGTTCACGTTGTCACTATTAAGAATAATCACCCCCACGGGTCAACCCTATTATAAAACAACCCAATGAGTCAACGTTATTGGAAAGGAATGGAGGAATTGCGGAACGAACCGGAATTCACCCGTCTCAAAAACAACGAATTCTACGAGAACCTCCCGCTCGATGAGCTGGTGCAAAAGAAATCGGATGACAGCGGTTCAACACCTCGTCGCGACTTTCTGAAATTTCTTGGATTCAGTGTAGCAGCAGCATCTCTTGCAGCTTGCGAAGCTCCTGTGCGTAAATCAATTCCTTATCTGATCCGTCCGGATCAGATCACGCCTGGTATCGCCAACTGGTATGCATCTACTTACTTTGATGGTTACGACTACTGCAGCGTGTTGGTAAAAACCCGTGATGGTCGTCCAATTAAATTAGAAGGTAATACGCTGAGCTCAGTTACCAAAGGAGGCGTCAATGCACGTGTTCAGGCCAGTGTTTTATCACTCTACGATTCCAATCGTTATAAGTCGCCAATGATGGGTGGAAAATCTGCGACCTGGTCGGAAGTAGATAAATCTATCAGCGAAAAGCTCTCCGGTATTGCCGCTAAAGGCGGTAAGATTCGTATCGTTTCTTCAACGGTAAACAGTCCTTCAACACTCAAGTTGGTTGGAGAATTTGCTGCTAAATATCCAAACACTAAACATGTTCAGTACGATGCCGTTTCTGTTTCGGCTATTCGTCAGGCAAACATGGAAAGTTTTGGAATGTCCGTCATCCCTTCCTATAACTTAGATAAAGCTGAAGCAATTGTAGGTATCGGCTGTGATTTCCTTGTTAACTGGATTTCACCTGTTGAGCATGCAAAACAATATGCAGCTACGCGTAAGTTGGATAATGGCAAGAAGAACATGTCTCGCCATACTCAGTTTGAGTCTGCACTCTCAGTGACCGGTTCAAACGCAGATCGCCGTGTTCCTGTTAAGCCATCCCAACAACTTGCTGTTGCAGCTGGTCTCTACAACGCTATTGCTGCTAAATCCGGTGCTGCTGCTATAACCTGCAACGCTTCCGGTGAGCTTTTGAAATCTATTAATGCTACTGCTGAAGAGCTTTGGAACAATAAAGGCAAAGCAGTGGTAGTCTGTGGTATCAACAATGTAGCTATTCAGAATATTGTAAACGGATTAAATGCGTTGCTCGGAAGTTACGGTGCAACTATAGATCTCGATAATCCTTCGAACCTGCGTAATGGATCCGATGCTGATATGGCTTCGCTGATGGACGAAATTTCCAAAGGTGAAGTTGCAGCATTGTTTGTTTACAATTGCAATCCTGTTTACTCACATCCTAAAGGCGCTGATATTGCCAAGGCAATAAAAAGCATGGAGCTTTCAGTTTCATTCTCAGACCGCCCTGATGAAACATCTTCTGTATGCGGGTACAACTGTCCTGACATGCATATCCTCGAATCATGGAATGACTTCGAGCCGCGCAAAGGAATGTATTCCTTATCTCAGCCTACTATCGCTCCATTATTTGATGCACGTCAAATGCAAGAGTCACTTATGGCGTGGATGGGATCACCCGGCAACTACCACGACTATCTCCGTGCCAACTGGTCATCAAAGGTGGGTGGATCATGGGAGAAAGCACTACAGGATGGAGTAGTGGAATCTACTTCAGCAACTGCTTCTTCTTATTCGTGCAAAGCTGATCTGGCCGCTGCGTCTGCCTCCGGCGCTGCAGCTTCCGGAATGGAGCTTGTCATTTATGAGAAAGTAGGTCTTGGTAATGGCGCTCAGGCCAACAACCCTTGGTTACAAGAGTTGCCTGATCCAATTACCAAAATCACCTGGGATAACTACGTAACTGTTGCTCCTTCCGATGCTCGTGAAAAAGGCTGGAAGCAGGGAACAGTAGTAAATGTTAAAGCAAACGGTGTTGCTGTTAAGGTACCTGTTGTTGTTCAGCCAGGACAAGCAGCTGGCTCACTCGGTATCGCTCTTGGATACGGTCGTACTGTAGCCGGTAAAGTGGCTGATACTCGCGGTGTGAATGCTTACCCTCTCGTAGCGATGGACGGCTCGATGTTCTCGTATGCTGTTACCGCTGTAGCAGTAGAGAAAACGGCCGATGATGATTATGTTTTGGCCGGAACTCAGACGCATCACACTATGATGGGTCGTGAGATTGTAAAAGAAACAACACTCGGTCAATGGCAAAAGGATCCGAAAGCCGGCAATCCTGAAGAGCTTTTCGCTGTTCATGTAGGACACGAAGCTTCTAAAAAGCCGGCAGAACAAGTTACGTTGTGGGATGAATTCGAAAGTGGCCACCACCACTGGGGAATGGGAATCGACTTGAACTCTTGTATCGGTTGCGGATCTTGCGTTGTTGCTTGTACCGCAGAGAATAACGTAGCTGTTGTAGGTAAAGACGAAGTATTACGCAGCCGTGAAATGCACTGGATGCGTATCGACCGTTACTACTCTAGTGACGCTGATCCTAAAGAAGGAGAGAAAGGCGATATCAAGCTGATGGAAATTCCGAGCGACAATCCACGAGTTGTTTTCCAACCGGTAATGTGTCAGCATTGTAACCATGCTCCTTGCGAAACGGTTTGTCCGGTTATCGCAACCAGCCACAGCTCTGAGGGAATGAACCAAATGACGTACAACCGTTGTGTTGGTACCCGTTACTGTGCGAACAACTGTCCATATAAAGTCCGTCGCTTCAACTGGTTCAAATATTCTGATAACGAGCAGTTCTCGATGAATACCGCTATGAACGATGACCTCGGAAAGATGGTATTGAATCCAGATGTTACTGTGCGTTCACGTGGTGTCATGGAAAAATGCTCACTCTGTGTGCAACGTATCCAGGAAGGCAAGCTCAATGCTAAGCGTGCCGGCAAGCCAATTGAAGACGGTCAGATACAAACCGCTTGCGCGCAGTCTTGTCCTACGAATGCAATCACCTTTGGTGATTTCAATCTCAAAGGCAGCGGTATCAATAAGGCCTGGGATCCAAAAGGACGCAGTTATCACCTCCTCGGTGAACTCAACGTTCAGCCGAACGTCTTCTACCAGACCAAGGTGCGTAATATTGAAGAAGGAAAAGAAGCTTAATTAATAATAGAACAGCATTCATTCAGCAACATGAGCAATGCAGCACAAGAAGCGGTCGTACGGGATCCCCTCATATTAGGGACGAAGACGTACAGTGAGATGACCGAAGATATTTGTCGCCCTATCGAAGGAAAGGCAAATAAATATTGGTGGGTATCCTTTGTGATCGCGTTTACCGCGATGATTTGGGGAATCATCTGCCTGTCGTTCACCATCGGCAATGGTATTGGTTCCTGGGGAGCTAACAAAACTGTTGGCTGGGCTTGGGATATCACCAACTTCGTTTGGTGGATTGGTATCGGTCACGCCGGAACGTTGATCTCTGCGGTACTCTTGCTCTTCCGTCAGCGTTGGAGAATGTCTATTAACCGTTCTGCGGAGGCGATGACAATTTTTGCGGTAGTTTGTGCCGGTTTATTCCCGCTGTTTCACACCGGTCGCCCTTGGCTCGATTACTGGATGCTACCATTGCCTAACCAGTTTGGTTCTTTGTGGGTGAACTTTAACTCACCTCTTCTCTGGGACGTATTCGCGATTTCTACCTACTTCTCTGTATCACTTGTATTCTGGTATTTAGGATTGCTCCCTGACTTAGCTACCGTTCGTGATCGTTGTGTCAGCC
>JBEGUX010000056.1:0-4341 GCA_041178685.1 Bacteroidota bacterium | reverse complement strand
TTCTTTTGGTCGGTAGCTTGCGTGAACGGTAATTTTACTAACGCCACTTGTCTTGCAGAGGGATTATTGCGTGCTACTGATTCCGCCGGTCGTGCGCGTGGTGCTATTGCTACCTTGATGTCCACGATCAACCAATCATGGGATCCTCCGATGGATGGGCAAGATGAAATGGTGGATTTATTGGTCGAAACCTATCCAACTAATATCAAGCGCACTTTTGGTGGTTTGTCGGTGAATGGATGTATGCACATGAACGATGTGTATGGTGCAGCCGGTGCGGAAATGACGGACACATGGACGTGCTTCGGTGACCCTTCGCTGAATGTTCGCACTGCAGAACCGATGCCGTTGGTGGTAACGCATCCTTTCACGGTGGAGGAATCTTCTACGGCCATGCAGATCAATGTAAACGTTGATAGCGCATTGTGCTGTTTGAGTCTTAGGGATTCAATTGTATCCACATCCTGGTCTTTACTTGGTGCATCATTCTTTACTTATAGCGGTTTGATGGTTGGTGACACACTCGATTTGACGGTGACCGGTTATAACCGCATTCCGTACACCGCAAGAATTCCTGTTTTACCTGTAACTTCAGGCATGTCAACACTATCGGGGAATGTGAACTTTCGTGTTTATCCCAATCCTGCCTCCGACCGGCTGACCGTTTTTGTAAACAAGAGTAACCCGGGACAATTGCAGTTGAATTTGATTAATTCGCTAGGACAAAACGTTAAGTCGTTGGTATGCTTGAATGAAGTTTCTGCCGGAGAGCACACGTTTACCTTGGATATCTCAGCTGTAGCACACGGTGTCTATCAACTGCAGCTACTGGATGAAACTGCCGGGCATGTTCAGCGAGTAGTGGTATATTAAAAAAATCAGGGTTATATCATTGAAAGTCTCGTCAATCGCGAGACTTTCTTTTTTTCTTAGCGTCCTTCTCTGCGTGAAAATAATAACGCAGGTCTGCAGTAAGATAACTGCCGGATAGTTGTGTGAAAGAACCTGTTTCTACCGTACCTTTTCGGTAAATGGTACTGTTGGTGAATACCTCACTGAACGGACGATGGTAGGTAGCGCCTAAATAAATAGCACCCGACTTATACGTTCTGTATTCCCAACCGATGTTAGCATTGAGTGAAGGCTCCACCGAGTGTTTTTTGATGGCAAACTGTTCGTAGTTGTCGTTGTAGGTGCGTACGCTGCTGGCAAATGCGTCCAGGCCAACGCCCATGGAGGCATTCATAAAAACAGCTTCCCCAAGTTGAATGAAAGCAAGCAGTGAGATCGGCACTTCATAACCTATCAAGGTGAACCCATCGTTGAAGACCTTTCCGGAATCAGTGATGGAATAATCGTAGTTACGTTTCACGTAATTGATACCGATTTCACCGGATAACAATTCTGTGAATCCTCTTCGTATGACCATACCACCGCTAAATCCACTTTTTAAGCCGAGTGTAAAATTGATATTGTCCACTGATTGTTGTTCTTCGCCTGTTCCTAAAAATGCTAGCGGAAAAATGGGACGGTAGCAGAGTCCGACGCTCGTCGTGCGTTGCTGTGCATGGATGGAATCAGCAGCAACCATCAGGATAGTTCCTAAAAGTAAAATGGCGCGGAGGTATTTCACGGTAGCAATAATCTTGCAGTCTTTTAATCCAGGAAGCGCAGCTTATCCAGGAAGTTCATCATTACCACCCAATATTCTTCGTTTCCTTTGGCGGTCGACCAAAGTACTTTAGAGCCGTGATCCCCGGCGTCTTTCGGTACGTACTGTGTTTTCAAAACGGATCCTGCCGGCGCGATAAGTGATTTCACCGTAGGAGCTTCAGCGCGTGATGAGATGGCGAGCAGCGGTTTTGAGAATCCTGTCATACTCTTTTTTATAAAGTTCTTGTCGGTGAAATATTCGCCCGGACTAAAGGCAATGACCGCCAATATTTTGGGATTTCCGTTCGCCAGTTTCAAGGCAAGCGAAGCGGAATACGAACTTCCAACGATGATGATCTGCTTATTGTATTTGGCATAGAGGTAATCAATTGCCGCAGCGATATCTTGTTCAGCGTCTTCAAACTTTGGGTTAAGTCCTTTGTTTTTCGCCTCCTGTGCCGTCATGTTTTTCACGCCGTTGACTTCATCTCCCACGCGTTGATCGATAGCAAGGCAGTTAAAACCGAATTTATTCAGGCGAAGTGCAGTTTCATTGTATTCACCGCGACTAAAACGGTTTTGATGGCAAAGCAGCATCACCGGCAAATTTTCGTTAACGGGATACCATTCTGCTGTGATTGTCAGATTATCTTTCGAGGGAAAGGTTACGGTTAATTGGGCAGAAGAAGTGGGCGTCATCAGGGTAAAAAGCAAGAATGCGAACAGCAGATGTCTCATTGGTAGTTGGGCTTTCGCCAACGAAGTTAGGAAATTGGCAGGAAATCACCTTGATAATCACATAAGCTGCTATAATCTGCAATATCCTGTAAACGGTTACGTTTACTAGTAACATACGACTGTTAACAAATGCGCTACGGCTTAGCCAATGGCCACGGTGAACCCGGTAAATTTGTTAGCTATTAAAGATAACTGCGCTTATGCTCTTAGGATTATTGCTTCAAATTAATGCTTCCGCTACTGCAACGCCTGCGGAGGCGCAATCGGCTGCCGAAAAATCGATTAGTCTTTGGGAAATGGCGGAAAAGGGTGGACCTATCCTTATTCCAATTGCTGTACTCTCCATTGCTGCGGTCTATATTTTCTTCGAACGTTATTTCACGATCAAGCGCTTCTCGCAGATCGACACCAATTTCATGAATCAGATTCGTGACCACGTTCATCATGGAAACATCGAAGCAGCGCGTGCATTGTGTCGCAACACCAAAACACCGGTAGCACGTATGATCGAAAAAGGACTTATGCGTTTGGGGAAGCCGGTGAAAGAAATTGAAGCTGCAATTGAAAATGTAGGTAAGCTGGAAGTGTTCAAGATGGAGAAAAATCTCAATATTCTTGGTTCAATTTCTGGTATTGCTCCGATGTTCGGCTTCTTGGGTACGATATTTGGTGTAATCAAGATCTTCTATCAGATCGCACAGCAGAATAGTTTGGAGATCAATACCATCTCCGGAGGTTTGTATGTGAAGATGATTTCAAGTGCGGCGGGATTGTTGGTGGGAATGATTGCCTACGCGGCATTTCACTACCTGCAACATATGATCGACCGCGTTGTAAATAAGATGGAAGTGAATGCAGTTGAATTCATCGACTTGCTCGAAGAGCCGGTGAAAATCTGATCTGTAACGAATAAAAAATAATTCAATGAATCTACGCAGAAGAAAGAGTCATTTTGGTGAGGTGTATTCCGCTTCTCTCAATGACATTATGTTCTTTCTCCTTCTGTTTTTCCTTATTACTTCTACGCTGGCTACGCCTAACGTTTTGAAGTTGCTGTTGCCATCAGCTAAAGGTAGCTCACAGTCGATCAAGCATCCGTTGACGATTCTCGTCACGGCTGACCTGAAATATGCTATAAATAATACTGAGGTTCCGGCGGATCAGCTCGAGATGGCTATTAAAAATGCCATCCAGGGACAGCCTGATCCCACAGCGTTGTTGAAAGTAGATAAAACAGTACAGGTGCAAAATCTGGTTGATCTGTTGGATATTGGCAGCCGGTTAAAGATCAAAATGGTTCTCGCAACTCAGACATCTAAGCAATAACAGTATATGGATGCTCGCATCCGTTCGCGGTCACTTTTCCTCACAGTACTCATTCACGCAGCGCTCATCCTGGCGATGATCTTTGCGGTGATGCGCACGCCCAATCCTCCGTTTCCGGAAACCGGCGGTGGTGGCGGTGTATTGGTTAATATCGGCTATGTCGATATGGCCTCCGGTGATGAGCAACCGCTGTCGGAAGAGACCACCACAGATCCCTCTGTTGCCGATGTGAGGCCTGCGCCAGCGGACGAGGAGCAGTTTGCTACGCAGGAGACGGAAGAAGCACCGGTGGCCAAGACGAGTAAGTCTGACAAGCCAAAAGTTACTCCCAAAGACAATACGCCCAAAACGACAACAACTCCGAAGAAGCCTGTAGAAGAGCCGCGTAAGGCAGATCCGCGGGCATTATTCCCTGGTAGAACCAACGGAAGTAAGTCGCAAGGAACTGCCGCAAGCGGCAGTGGCGATCAAGGTGATCCGTTGGGTGATCCGAATTCAAAATATACAGGTAAAGGCGGACAAGGTGGTGGAACGGGCAACGGAAATGGCACCGGCACCGGTGACGGTGAAGGTCCTGGAATGGGAACCGGAAAAGGTGGCGGCGTATCGTTCAACCTCGCCGGA
>JBEGUX010000055.1:0-4169 GCA_041178685.1 Bacteroidota bacterium | reverse complement strand
GGAATTCTTTCATCGTAATAACGAACCGCCTCCGGCTGACGGTGTAGTAAATAATTTCCTTCATCCCAACGACCGTTAGCGTTGGTATCATCTATCCACTTCAAACGGTAAGTACCGGGGAGCAAATAATCAAAGTAAGCAGTGGTGTCGCTGCTAAAAATAGCTTGTCGTACAACAGCATCTTTTTCATCAACCAACAAAAGCAATGACTGTGTTGAAGATAAACTTCCGGAAACTTGTACTCTCAATGTTCCAAAGGTAGTTGCCGGACGGATGGTTAATGGTTGTTCTACCGTGTCGTTTGTCAAACCGAAAATATCTGTGAATGCGCCCGGTAAAAGTTGCAAGCTATATTGACTGTCTTCCATCCAGTTGACCGAAAGTAATAAAGTTGTTTTATCCTGGTTCACAGAAAGCGACAAGCCATCTTTGATGCGTGCAGTATCAGATCGCAGAATTATATAATCTACACCGATATTTTTTACAGGATGATTCGTTGTCAGTTGTAATGGCTGTACAATAGGTATTGCGTTTGTATTCAACGCTGAAACCTGCAATTGAAAGTTTGTTTTCTTTCCAGGTTTTGGCTCGTATTTTTTAAGCTGCAATAGTATTGTATCGGATGTAGAAACGTAATCAATGATGAATGCTGCCGTATCGGAAGAAAGATTGGTGTACCAAAATGTCAGCGTGTCTCTCTGTGCCGACACTAAGCTATCCGTGAGTTGTAAATTAGTTGCATTCAAATATCGAACCTCCGCTTTAGGGAATGGCTGATTAAATATCAGACGGATTTTACCCGGCTCTTCAGCCGATGACTTCAGCAGCTCTGTGGGGCCATACTGACGGAAGGAATAAAGTTGAATACCCGAGTCCGGCAGTGCGATTAAGGAATCCGTAAATGCTATGCGTTCGGCCGGATCATCGTAACGATAATTCTGATTGGTTTCCAAAAGCCCGAACAAACGATAGTTGCCGGCGGCGAGATTATTTATCGAAAATTTTCCGGATGAATTTGTTTTCGAAAAATAAGATGGACGTTCCAAGTAGGGCGCACTATCAGCGGCGCTTCCCGGGTAAAGCATGACCAACATGCCTTTTTCCGGCTGAAGATCCTCTGCCCGTGAAACAACACCATACAAATTCAAGGTGTCGATGTAGGAGCCTGTGGATACTACATATTGGAGATCAGGGAAAGCATTGCCTTCGTTGAGATCAACAATCGCATCACCAAAATTAAATGTATAAGTCGTGGCCGGATGCAACGTATCATCGAAGGTAACCAGTAATTTATTTTTTCTGGACTTTACTATGGGCAGCTGTTTCAATGGCGGAGAAACAACCAACTTGGAGGCAATATCCTTGACCTGAATATTTTCATCGAATTCAAACTCAAGGCTGTTACCGGAAAAATTAAGCGAGCCGGACGCAGGCTGAACACTCTGCAACACCGGTGGGGTAACATCTTTTTCTCCGCCTTGCGGCGCTACCTGAATGGCACAACCATTTAGAAACAGTAGAGAAATACAAAAAAGAAATTGGGACGCTACTTTTCTCACACGTAATCCTCCAGCTGTTTACAAATGATAACTAACGCTTCGCGATCGGCATCTGAAAAATCACCTGGCATAATGCTGTCTATATCGAGAACTCCTATGAAAATACTGTCTTTGTACAATGGCACAACAATTTCTGAACGGGAAAGCGAACTGCAGGCGATGTGTCCGGGGAATTGATCAACGTCAGGTACAACGATGGGGCGCCCTTCCTTCCAAGCTGTCCCACAAACTCCTTTTCCGAAACCGATACGCGTGCATGCTATAGGACCCTGAAAAGGACCCAACACCAATTCTTGTTGACCGTCAACTTCGTGAATCAGATAGAACCCAATCCAGTGAAAGCCAAATGCCTGATTAAGAATCGCTGCGGCATTGGAAAGATTAGCTATTCTTCCCGCCTTGCGATCCATTAGGAATGGCAATTGGTCCTGAAGGATTTTGTACCGCATTGCGCGATCGGCATGCTCGGGTATGTAAAACGTTTCGGCCACTGGAATGCAAAGATGAATAAATTCAGCGGGAATTCTTCAATTGGCGACGGCCATAGCTACCGGAAAAACACTGACACCGGAAATCTTGACTAACGCCTCTGCGCATGCAGCCATCGTAGAACCGGTGGTCACCACATCATCCACAAGTAGTATACGCTTCCCATAATGCTGCTCCGGATGACTTACACGAAATATACCATCCACGTTTTCAAAACGTGCATACCGATGTTTGAGGGTTTGGGTATCCGATGCACGGATTCGCTGAAGTCCGTTAGGAAAATGCTGCCAGCCGGTGATGGCAGCAATACCTGCAGAGATACAAGCCGCCTGATTATAGCCCCGTTTACGCATTCGGGATGGATGCAAAGGTACCGGGATAACTTGCTGAACATCTTTAAATCGACAGGAAGTCAATAACGACTGACCTATAAGTCGACCGGTAAAATCACCTACATCCTGTCGCCCTTCGTACTTCAACAAATGTGCTAAGCGCTGAATGCGTCCCCCTTTTTGGAAACGATAAAAAGCTGCAGCAGCAACAATTTCTACTTTGCCATAAAACAGTCGCTCAAGTGAATTCTCCGAAACATTTATCTGATCCGTTTTAGGCAAACGGAAAACACACCCCGTACAAAGTACATTTTCTGATGAGCGCAAATCCCTTTGGCACGATGCACACAACTTGGGATAAAAAAGTGAGAAAAAGTTATCCGGATGGATGGCATTTAACATCCTGTTCATATTACAAATAGCCTCAAAACTGTTGGAAATATCAACTTATTAAAAGCAAAAAATTAGTAGATTTACCCTAGAAACAAAAAAGGTTGAAATTAATCTCACAATTTGATTTTTTAATCTCTAATTGAAACAAAAACGAACAATTCTGCCTAAAAGTCCTTTAATAAGGTAACTTCGTCTTGATTTTGGGTGTACTTTAAAAAAAAGCCTCAAATTTCTGCCAAAATAACCACCACTAATCTGATTTCGGGATCAATTTTTTTATGACAACCGCTGACAAACGAATTCTTGTTGTTGACGATGAGCGCATGTTACGCGAGAGCATTTGCACATTGCTTGATCTTTACGGTTTCAACGCCATGGGTGCTGAAAATGGTATTCAGGCAAAACAGTTGATTCACGAATTCAATCCCGACTTAATTCTGTGTGATGTGAAGATGCCACAGATGGATGGCTACGAATTTTTAAATATGATTCGTCAGGGAAGCAGCGGAATTGGATTACCGTTTATTTTCATGTCGGCTAAAGTAGAAAAAGACGATATCCGAAAAGGGATGAACCTTGGCGCTGATGATTATTTGACCAAGCCATTTGTGAAAGAAGATTTATTGAAAGCTATCAATACGCGTTTGGAGCGGTATGATACTATGAAAACTGCTTTCAAACAGTCCGGCGAAACGGAAGGATTAAATATGAAATTCTCCCGTGATGAAGTCAACGATAAACTCAAAAAGTTGACCAAGACGGAAAAGAAAGTGCTTCGTTTGGTAGCAGAAGGAAAAACAAGCCGACAGATCGCTGAAATACTTTTCGTGAGCTTCAAGACAATTGAGAATCACCGCGCAAACATGGCTGATAAACTCGGCATCAGTGGTAAACTTTCCCTGATCACGTTCGCGGTATCTATTCGTCCTTTCCTCGACTAAATCAGATTTTTTATTTACGCTTGCTGCAGCACGTGAATGTTCACGTTACTGACGATACCTTTTCGAGTAATTTTCATCCGGTGTGTTACCACATCAAACTGTGACTTCGACAACGTCTTAAAAAAATCCCGTGCGAAATGTCGATCCGGCTCACTGACTATAATTTTCCCGCCGGGTAATGTAAGTTGGCGAAACGCCTGTAATAATGGTTCGAACATTCGCCGTTCGTAAGCCACATCGGATGCAAGCAGCACCTGTGCAGCAAGCGATGTATCAGCAGTCCTCCAGTCGATTTCAGCAGTTAACGCAGTGGTATTATGATTCAACTGCCAGTTGTGCGCTGCTAATTGAACAGCATCGGGTAAGTAGTCTGACAACATTACAGATGCGGCCAACTTTCCGGCTACAATTCCCGGCAAGCCTAGCCCGCAGCCGATTTCCAGCACTGATTTTCC
>JBEGUX010000054.1:0-3547 GCA_041178685.1 Bacteroidota bacterium | reverse complement strand
AATACTCTCAAGCATCACGAATGCGTGTATTTTCATATAGGCATTTTGAATGAAGAGTTCTTAACTGAACTTCATGGTGCAATGGCATATCACGGATTGGCAAGTGAGAGATTTATTTATCTTGGCGAAGTACCAAATCTGCCGGAGGCTTTAGTACAACTAGAAATTGATTTTTATGTTCCAACGTTGCCGCAATCTGGTGGAAAATCAGTAATCGACGCAATGGCGGCCGGAATACCAGTTTTAGCCCATCAGAATGCTAGAGATCGAATATGGGGTAGCATAGATATGATTTATCCATCCGCTCTTACTTGGCGCACTTTGAATGAACTGGATCAGATTTTTAACAATGTAGACGAATCATTATGGATTAATCAAGCAAAAGATAGTCGTGATTATTTTGATCGCTTTCATAATGAACTACTTTTCTTGTCTCAGCTGCGGCAAGGTGGCGTTGATTTTGGGAGCGAGTATATTCCAGATCTTAAGAAATACAAACCTGAAATAGCTTATAGCTTGCTATATTCTGGCTATAGAAAATAGATTTTCTTTTTAGCGTTGTTTTTTTAGCTTTATAGGTTTTCCATGACTGAGAAGAATCTATTTGATAATTTAAGTTTTGATAAGTTTCGTGAGCTTGCAAAATCCGAAGAATTGAGTACTCATGAAAAAGTTGGTTTTCCTAATGATTATCGTGAAGGGAAGGAAGATGCAATTTTCTCCGATGTCTGCTCCAAATTAGTTATTCTTAGGGAGAAAGGAAAGGTCGTTCTGGAAATTGGTCCAGGTTGTAGTGGGTTGCCAATTATGTTGTCAAAGTTTTGTTACGACCGTGACCATCAACTACTTTGGGTCGACAGTAATGAAATGCTCGACTTGTTACCGGTAGCTCCTCATATTCATAAGTTCCCTGGACGCTATCCAGATTTGCCCGATCTCTTTGAGAGATACACAGGCAAGGTGGATGCCATTATTGCTTACAGTGTAATCCAGTATGCCTTTACCGAAGGAAATTTATGGGATTTTGTCGATAAATCATTGTCGTTGTTAACTAATGGCGGTGAGATCTTGTTTGGTGATGTACCGAATGGCAGTATGCGAAAACGTTTTTTCTCAAGCGATTCAGGTATTGCTTTTCATAAATCATTTACCGGTCGCGATGAACTGCCTGAGGTTTCCTTTAATGTACTAGAGCCCGGGGTCTTAGATGATGCTGTTGTATTATCATTGCTTTCCAGAGTACGTTCTCAGGGTTTTCACGGCTGGATTTCCCCACAGGCTACTAATTTGCCTATGGCTAATAGACGCGAAGATATTCTAATCAGAAAACCATAGGACTTATTTAATGAATAATCAAATCAAGCATCGAAAGCTTATTATCGTAGGGGCCTCTGCATTTGCTGAGATTGCTCATGAATATTTTGATGTTGACAGTAGCTATGAGGTAGTAGCCTTTGCTGTCGAAGCTGACTTCTTGAAAGAAACCAGTAAAAATGGTTTACCTGTCATCGCCTTCGAAAGCATGGAGCAGCATTTTTCGCCCATTGATCACGACGTATTTGTAGCTGTTACTTATACACAATTGAACCGATTACGTTCTCGTATGGCTATTCAATCAAAATCCAAGGGTTATGCACTTGCTTCGTACATTAGTTCACGCGCTTTTGTTTGGCGTAATGTTTTTTTGGGTGAGCATTGTTTCATATTTGAATATAATACATTGCAGCCTTTCGTCAAGATCGGAAGCAATGTTGTCTTATGGAGCGGTAATCACATTGGGCATCACTCGGTAGTGAGAGATAATTGCTTCATTTCTTCCCATGTGGTTGTTTCTGGCTTCTGTGATATCGGCGAGAATAGTTTCATTGGTGTTAATTCGACGATTTCAAATAATTTATCAATAGGAAAAGACAACTGGATTGGTCCAGGCGTTACCCTGACAAAGAATACTCAATCTTCCGACTTCTTTTCCGAGGCGACTACATTTCCATCACGCGTTTCGTCCTTACGCTTTTTTAAAATTAAAGAATAATGATGCAATGGCATAAGATGGGTATTGTTTTTTCCCCTAGCGGCGTCAATATGTGGGCACACTCTCATGCGATGATTCCAACACCCATACAAGTTTCACCTGATGTTATTCGGGTTTTTGTCACCTTTTGCGATATAGAAGGTATAGGTAGGCCGGGATACGTTGATGTTAGCACGCATGATCCTATGTTGGTTTTACAAGTTTCTGAGCACCCTTTGCTGGAATTGGGCAGACCCGGAAGCTTTGATGAGAATGGTATACTGACTTGTTCAGTAATACCAATGGGAGGACAACGAGTCTTTATGTATTACGCTGGTTTTGAGCTTGGTACAAAAATACGTTACCGTCTGTTGACTGGCTTAGCAATAAGTGAAGACGGTGGGAAAACTTTTCATCGCCATGCACAAGTACCTGTTCTAGAACGCTCCGATCAAGAGTTGTATTTCCGTGGTGGACCTTGGGCCATGGTAGATAAAGGTATAGTCCGATTGTGGTATGTAGGAGGCAGTAAGTGGATCGAGTTGAAAGGGAAGACTATGCCAGTCTATGACTTGCGCTATGTCGAATCATCCGATGGCATTACTTTTGCCGGGCAAGGCCAAGTACAAATAACTATTACAGAGAATGACGAGCATGGCTTTGGTCGTCCTGCAGTTATCAGAAAACCTGATGGGCGATACCGTCTATTTTATTCAGTTCGTAGACGATCTTTTGCATCTTATAGGTTGGGTTATGCCGAATCTTCAGATGGCATTCATTGGGAGAGGATGGATGCACATTTGAACTTGGATGTTTCTCCTGGAGAATTCGACTCGGAAGCAATCATGTATGCCGCACCGATTCAAATTGGGAAGGATTTATATGTTTTTTATAATGGCAATGAATTTGGAAGACATGGATTTGCCTGCGCGCGTTTGGTGAAAGAATGACATTACATGTACGTCCTTATTGTGAAGAAGATGCCAATACGTGGGATCATTTTTGTACCAAGGCAGTCCAGTCTACTATACTACATACGCGCCGTTTTCTCTCCTATCATGGCACTCGGTTTATCGATCAGTCCTTAATCATCTACGATGATCAAAACTGGTTAGGAATCATGCCAGCAGCATCACAGCCAGGGGATGAAAACTGCGTTATAAGTCATCCTGGTGCCACCTATGGTGGAATCGTACATCAAGGACAATTACGTGGTGAAACGATGCTGGATGCTTTAAAAGCCTGTTGTCATTATTATCGTTCATCGGGTAAGCAGCGTCTCCTTTATAAGGCCGTGCCGAGCTTTTACCATCAGGTACCAGCACAAGATGATTTATATGCCATTTACCGCATGGGCGCTCGACGTTATCGCTGCGATCTTTCTAGCACAATTGATTTAGCTATGCGAACACCTCTTAATGAGCGGCGTCGGCGAGCTTTAAAAAAAGCTCAAAAATATGGTATAACAATTTCCACTGACAAGGAATTGCTTCCCGCATTATGGCAGGTACTGACTGAAAACCTTCAACGCAAGCA
>JBEGUX010000053.1:0-3195 GCA_041178685.1 Bacteroidota bacterium | reverse complement strand
TGCAACTTTTTATTCGACAGTTGGTGAGTGCTTCTCTATATTACAATTGAGATGTAGTTGTGTTCTTACATAGCTTGAAATCAGTAAGAATCTGGGTTTTTCAATTTAAGAAATAGTCTTTCTTAAATTAAGTTCACAATTTTATGATTTTAAAAAATATCAATTGCTATTTAAAGTTGTAAAGGCAATCTCAGACGGCCCCTTCGACAAGTTCAGGGGCCGTGTTCTATTTCAGGCTAAGTCACTCTTTTAACTTTAAACCTTGAACCTTAAACTACAATTGAATCTTGAATCTCAAATTTTGAATCCTATCTCTTTGAACTTTAAACCTTGAACTCTTTTTGAATCTTAAATTTTGAATAAATGAAATTGAATCTTGAACTTTCAAACCTTGAACTAACTTTCCCTATCTTGCCATAGCTAATGGTATGTCTATGTCTGCTAAACACTCGCTTCTATTTCTTCTGATGACAGTGTCATCGGCTATGTTGTCCGCCCAGAAAATCAGCTCACAATATCTGCCACCACTTACTGAGCAAACGCCGGAATTTTTCAAAACGTTCTACCGTAACGATTTTCCGCAAGGACAAAATATTTTTCAGCTTGATGCTGCTGCCGATTTACACCGACAGGAATTGAAGCGCTCCGGCAATCTCAAGAACGTGGAGGAGGAATCAACCGGTGAAGAGTCGGAAGATAGATACCTTCACTATTACAAACGCTGGCGGCGCAGCATTGATCATCGCATTACTACCGATGGATATTTGATGCCTGATCAACAATCGCAATCGCGAGCTAAAGTTTACCGTCAAAATTCATCCCGCAATGCGTGGGGCGTGATAGGTCCTCAACAAACATTTTTTAAATCTCAGGATGTTGCCGGACAGCCACCTTCACCATGGCAGATCAATATTTACTGCTGTGCCATCGCTTCCTCAAATACAGACGTACTTTATGCCGGTGCCGAAACAAGCGGCCTCTACAAAACCATCGACAAAGGTTTACATTGGAACATGACGCTCGATGACCGCGAATATTATACCTCGGTGGTTGTTGATCCTTCAAATTCTGATGTGGTGTATGCCGGCTCTAACGATAAAATCAATAAGTCGACCGACGGTGGAGCCACATGGACAACCAGTACATTTTCTTGTGGTGATGTCAATCGAATTATCATTGATCCTTCGAACTCCTCACGACTTTTTGCAGCGTGTCAATATGGACTCTTTCTCTCAACTGATTCTGGCGCAACATGGACTTTAGTCAGCGGAATGAGTTTTACTACGTATGATGTTTTCTTTCGTCCCAACGATCCAACAACACTCTATGCTCCTGTAAAAATTGGCGCAAACATTTTTTTCTATAAATCAGTGAACAGTGGTGTCTCTTTCTCGTTAAGCATGACCGGATGGACGCCCATCAGTGCAGCTTCTGCTCGAATGACGGTCACACCTGCTGATCCTAATCGGATTTATGTTGCCGTGCTTGGAGATCTTGCACCAGCTGATGTGCCGCATATTTACCGTTCCGACGATGCTGGACAAACCTGGACATTGAAATGTACTGGAACAACAAGTTTCACAGGTTCTTCTACCTTTCCTTTCGGCATGAGTAACGGTCAGGGCTATTACGATTTTGCCATAGCTGCCAATCCCAACAATGCTGACCAGCTAATCGTTGCGACTACTTCCGCGTACCGTTCGCTGAACGGAGCAACATCGTTCAATCCAATCGGCGGTTACATCGGAGGCTATCGTATTCACCCGGATATTCAGGATATCGCAGTGAGTGGAAGTGATACATGGATTGCTACCGACGGAGGAATAAGTTATTCGTCCGACTTCTTTTCTTCCAGTGCTAATTTTTCCACGCGCATCAACGGACTTTACGGCTCTGACTTCTGGCGATTCACTCAAGGGTGGAACGAAGATTTCATGGCCGGTGGACGCTATCATAATGGTAATACAGTGATTTCAGAAAATTACCCTTACGAACGCGCACTTCGTTTGGGAGGAGCTGAATCACCTGCCGGACATTACATGATTGGTCGTCCGCGTCATATTGCGTTTGAAGATATCGGTGGTGTTATTGTTCCGGATACATTCACAGGAAGAACATATCCATTTCCGTTTGGCAAATACCCTAACGACGATGGTTATGGATTTGATGCGAGTGAAGTAGAGTTTCTTCCATATTGTTACAACGTGTTGTTTCTTGGAAATGGCAATCAGTTCTGGCGATCGGTAGATGGTGGAGTCAATTGGGATTCGCTCTACAACTTCAACGATCGCGTTAAGAAATTTGAAATCAGTCGCAGCAATCCGGATGTTATTTATCTGGCTACACAATCCCGCTTTTATAAATCATCGGATGGTGGTTTCACCTGGACGCGCCTGACGATGCCTTCCGGAATCAATTATTATAATTTGCAGATTACTGTTGATTATAACGACGCT
The DNA here is from genome assembly GCA_041178685.1 of Bacteroidota bacterium. Taxonomy (GTDB): domain Bacteria; phylum Bacteroidota; class Bacteroidia; order AKYH767-A; family 2013-40CM-41-45; genus Pollutiaquabacter. Next base: position 739 of record JBEGUX010000053.1, on the reverse strand, counting down.
GATAAAGTATGGATTACATCACCTGGAAATTCTACCAACAACAAAGTTTTCCGTACTGTGAATGGCGGCAGTAGTTGGATCAATTATACCACGCCGACAATTACCGGCGGATCGTACCGCAATATTGTACATCAGGCAGGAACGCTTGGCGGAGTTTATATTCTTGGCGTTGGTGGGTATGTCTATTATCGAAATGATACGATGACTGACTGGATCGACTACTCCAATCAGTTTCCCGTTGGTATGAATCCGCTGACATCTGCTATGTTTTACCGTGACGGTAAGTTGCGTACTGCCGGCAACCGTGGAATCTGGCAAGTTGATTTTTACGAGGAGGGAATTCCTGTTGCACAACCAACGGTCGACAAACTATTTTCCGATTGTCCGCTTGATACCTTTTACTTTGAAGATTACTCAGCGGTACGTCATGCCGGCACAACATGGAGCTGGAATTTTGCGCCGGCTCCGGATTATATCAGCGACAGTTTGAGTCGTAATCCCAAAGTTGTTTTCGGTTATCCTGGAACCTATAATTACACGGTCACAGTGAATGCAGCAGCGGGTATCGATTCCAAGACCATCACCGGAAAAATAACGGTAACAACAGCTGGTTGTCCTACAGCAGGAATGCAAGAGTCGACCGGAAAAAAATTTTCGCTACTCACTTGCTTTCCTAATCCCGCGTCCGATCAATTGGTGGTAGATGTGGGCTATGGTTTTCCTGCACTGCACGGTTGCT
>JBEGUX010000052.1:0-3557 GCA_041178685.1 Bacteroidota bacterium | reverse complement strand
AGGAGCGTGCTGCGAAAGCCGGCATGGTGGACAGCTACTTCTTTGAAGTAGAAAGTGATGCAATGCGTAATTGCATCCTTAACGAAGGTGTTCGCCTCGATGGCCGTAACACAACTACTATCCGTCCGATCTGGTGTGAAGTGGATTACCTCCCTTCTCCACACGGGTCTTCCATCTTTACCCGCGGTGAAACGCAGGCTATGGCCACCGTTACGTTGGGCAGCAAACTGGACGAGCAGATGATTGACGTTCCGATGTACGAAGGTTCTACTAAATTCATGCTTCACTATAACTTCCCCGGCTTCTCTACCGGTGAAGTAAAACCCAATCGCGCACCGGCGCGCCGTGAAATTGGTCACGGTAACCTGGCTATGCGTGCCCTTAAGAAAGTAATTCCTGATGCAACAGTTTGCCCATATACGGTGCGTATCGTATCGGACATACTGGAATCCAACGGCTCCTCTTCTATGGCGACGGTTTGCGCAGGTACGCTTGCCTTGCTCGATGCCGGTGTGAAAATCAACGGTCACGTTTCAGGTATTGCGATGGGACTTATCATGAATAAAGAAGGTCAATACGCCATCCTCAGCGACATTCTCGGCGACGAGGATCACCTGGGCGATATGGACTTTAAAGTTACCGGGACAGCTAAAGGTATCACAGCCTGTCAGATGGACCTGAAGATCCAGGGACTGTCGTTTGAGATCATGCTAAAAGCGCTTAACCAGGCGCGTGAAGGTCGTATGCATATATTAAATGAGTTGGTAAAGGCCATGCCTCAAGTGCGTGAAGATTACAAACCGCATGCACCACGTATTGAGAAGCTGACCATTGCCCGTGAATTCATCGGCGCAGTAATCGGACCTGGTGGAAAAGTCATCCAGGAAATCCAGCGTGAGACCAATACACAGATTTCTATTGAAGAGGTCAATAATGAAGGTATCGTTGAAATTTCTTCCAGCGACAAAGCAGGTATTGATGCTGCCTTGACGCGAATCAAAGGAATCGTTCAAGTTCCTGAGGTTGGTGAAACCTACGAAGGCAAGGTGAAGAATATTATGGACTTTGGAGCATTCATCGAGTTCTTGCCTGGTAAGGATGGTCTCTTACACATATCCGAAATTTCTTGGGAGCGCCTGGATAGTATGCAGGGAGTTTTCAAAGAAGGCGAAATGGTAAAGGTTAAATTGGTAGAAATTGATAAGAAGACCGGTAAATACCGTCTTTCTAAAAAAGTTCTGCTGCCAAAACCTGATAATTATGTAGAAAAAGGTCCAAAAGGTCCTCCACGACGTCAGGCTCCGCAAGGAGAATCTGCAGGAAATTAATCCAATCCTGAACAAAACGCCTCCGGAATACGGGGGCGTTTTTGTTTTCTGAATGGTTGCTTACTACCTGACTGCACTTGTTTTAAAATGAAAAATTCCTTTTTTAAAACATAAATGCAGTTTTCCTTCTCCAAATGATTTGAAAAAACAATGAAGCAGGCGTTATGTAAGAAGTCCCCGTTTTTCAGTTGGATTTCTGAAACTTAATGAAAAGCGTGCCGTTTCACGAGACAAATAAATTAATCAGTCAAGAAAAATAGTGAGCATGAGACAGCTAAAAATTACCAAACAGGTTACCAATCGCGAAACAGCATCGCTGGATAAATACCTCCAAGAAATTGGTCGCGTAGAACTTATTACTGCGGAAGAAGAAGTTCGCCTGGCCCAACTTATCAAAAAAGGTGATCCACGTGCACTGGAACGTTTGACGAAAGCCAACCTCCGCTTCGTTGTGTCTGTGGCCAAACAATATCAAAATCAGGGACTGACTTTAGGTGACCTTATTAACGAAGGAAATCTTGGTCTCATCAAAGCAGCACAGCGCTTCGACGAAACCCGTGGATTCAAATTCATCTCCTATGCCGTATGGTGGATTCGTCAATCGATCCTTCAAGCTTTGGCTGAGCAATCCCGTATCGTTCGTCTGCCGTTGAACAAGATTGGTTCCATCAATAAAATCAATAAGACTTTCTCCAAACTGGAGCAAGAATACGAGCGCGAGCCATCTCCGGAAGAAATTGCTACGGCAATGTCTATCAACGTAGACGATATCAAAGAAGCGATGCGCAGCTCCGGCCGTCACGTGTCGATGGATGCCCCACTTTTACAGGGCGAGGACAGCACCTTGATTGATGTGTTGGGCGATGACGACCAGCCGAATCCTGATGCATCACTTATTACTGAGTCGCTGCGCCGCGAAGTAGAACGTGCCTTGTTCACACTAACCACCCGCGAAGCGGATGTTGTACGCCTCTATTTCGGACTGGCTGGAGAACAACCCATGACATTAGAAGAAATCGGTGAACGATTTGATCTTACCCGCGAGCGTGTACGTCAGATCAAAGAAAAAGCGATTCGCCGCTTGAAACATACCTCACGATCAAAGATTCTTAAAACATATCTTGGCTAAACGCCAAAGCTTGGGGAAGCTAAAGAGAAGGAAGCAGCAATGTTTCCTTTTTTTATGCCTTAAATCCGACACTTCTGCTCTATTCCACTGCGGATGAACTTCTCATATTTTGGTATATTCGCAGTGACAGATTTTCAACTACTGCCATGCCTATCATCGCCCCATCCATTCTTTCTGCCGATTTCGGCAACCTTCAACGCGACGTTGAAATGATCAATGCCAGTGAAGCCGATTGGTTTCACATTGATATAATGGATGGCGTGTTTGTTCCAAATATCTCGTTTGGATTTCCTGTATTGAAATCGATAGCGCGTCATGCAAAGAAACCACTGGATGTTCACCTGATGATTGTGCAGCCGGAGCGTTATATTTCATCCTTCAAAGATGCAGGCGCTTCTGTTTTGACGGTCCATTATGAAGCCTGCACTCACCTCCACCGTACCGTGCAGGAAATACGAAATGCAGGAATGCAAGCTGGCGTTGCCATCAATCCACATACGAATGTTTCGTTGTTGGAAGATATCATTACTGACATTGACCTGGTATGTATAATGAGTGTTAATCCGGGATTTGGCGGACAGAAATTTATACCAGGTACCTATAGTAAAGTTGAAGCGCTAAATAATCTTATTGCGCGTAAAAATTCCGCCGCTAAAATTGAAATTGATGGCGGTGTTGATCTAGACAATGCGGCAGCGTTGGTAAAAGCAGGCGCTGATGTATTAGTTGCCGGCAATACTGTTTTCTCAGCTAAAGATCCGGCAGCTACAATAGCACGTTTACGAAATTGCTAATAAAAGTGATTTACTTACCATCAAGGTAATCCTGCAGGTAAGCAAAACGCGGCATCAATTTTCCATCTTTTACGATCGTTGCCCGCTCGATCAGTCCGTCGTTATCCTCTTCGCACAGCGAAGGAACTACTCGTTCTATCAAATGTTTTCCGAAACCATCCGAAGCGTCGCGTGGCAATTCGCACGGAAGATTATCAATAGACATCACCGTGATAGCTTCTTTGGCAAATGGTTCAATTTCTCGGCCCGTCATTGGATCATAGCCGAGGAATTTATTGTCGATGGTAGTTGCACGCGTTGTAGAGG
>JBEGUX010000051.1:0-3485 GCA_041178685.1 Bacteroidota bacterium | reverse complement strand
AATCTTAAGCAAGTTCGTTTCAAGCAGCAAATTCAGGGTACAGAATCAGAAAAGGTAACCATCACTGTTAGCGGCAAGAACCAATTGACGGCAGGTGACATCAGTAAATTCACCACTGCATTTCAGGTGCTCAATCCTGAGTTGGTGATTTGCAATATGGAGCCAAGCGTTCGTATTACGATGGATATCCACATCAACAAAGGTCGTGGTTACGTTCCTTCTGAAGAGAACAAAACAGCCAGTGCGCCAATTGGCACTATCTTCGTTGACTCTATCTACACTCCGATTCGTAATGTGAAATATGCAGTAGAAAACTACCGCGTAGAACAGAAGACAGACTACGAAAAACTGGTTCTTGAAATCGGTACGGATGGTTCTATCCACCCTAAAGAAGCGTTGAAAGAAGCGGCAGAAATTCTGATCCACCACTTCATGTTGTTCTCTGACGAGAAGATCACGCTGGAGACCAAAGAGAAAACTCCTACCGAAGAGTTAGACGAGAATACCTTGCACATGCGTCAGTTGCTGAATACTAAGCTGGTAGATCTCGACCTTTCTGTTCGTGCGCTTAATTGCTTGAAGGCGGCTGATGTAGAAACTTTGGGTGACCTTGTTTCTTACAACAAATCAGACCTTCTTAAATTCCGCAACTTCGGTAAGAAATCTTTGACTGAATTGGAAGAGCTCGTTCGCGCCAAGAACCTTACTTTCGGTATGAACGTTTCTAAATATCTTGAAAGAAAGAAGGACTAATAAATTGAATTAATCAGTCGGTAAAAGAACTCCGGCAGACAGTAAATACCAGTTACTATGCGTCACAATCGTAAACATAATCACCTCGGAAGAACGACAAGTCATCGTCATGCTATGCTGTCCAACATGGCTGCATCATTGATTTTGGCTAAGCGTATTAATACCACACTGGCAAAGGCCAAAGCGCTGCGTGTATATGTAGAACCGCTTATCACACGTTCTAAAAATGACACAACGCACTCACGTCGTATGGTCTTCCGTTATCTTCAAAACAAAATTGCAGTCACTGAGTTGTTCCGTGAAGTAGCTCCTAAAGTTGCTGATCGTCCGGGTGGATATACCCGCATCATCAAACTCGGCAATCGACCTGGTGATAATGCCGAAATGTGTATGATGGAACTGGTTGATTTCAATGCCTTGCTTGCCGGTGGTAAAGAAGGAGCAGCTGCCAAAAAGACTACACGCCGTGGCGGTAGCCGTAAGAAAGCTACTGAGGGCGCTGAGAAGGCTCCTAAATCCGAAGCAGCTCCTAAAAAGGCTTCAACACGTGCTAAGAAATCTGACGCTGGCGCTGAAGAGAAAGGCGAATAATTTTTTCGACAATACATTGAAAAGGGGCGGTATTTCCGCCCCTTTTTTTTCACTTATCAACAATGGCGCTTCAGGGCGCGAATAATTGTATCTTTGTTTCCCGATGCCAGTACGTCAAACAGATAAACGTCCTGCGCTATTGTTGCTGGAAGACGGAACCGTTTTTCATGGACAGGCGGCAGGTGCCATCGGAACTACCACCGGTGAAATATGCTTTAATACCGGCATGACCGGTTACCAGGAAATTTTCACGGATCCATCCTATTACAAGCAAGTTCTTGTTGCTACGCATGTCCATATCGGTAATTACGGAATTCATGCAGAAGAGGTCGAGAGTGATGGCGTAAAGATTTCAGGACTTGTCTGCCGCTCATTCAATGTTTCCTTTTCACGAAAGTCGGCCGTTACTTCTATTCAGGACTATTTTGAAACGCAAGGAATTGTTGCGATATCTGACGTTGACACCAGAGCGCTTGTTCGTCATATTCGCCATAAAGGAGCGATGAACTGTATTATTTCTTCGGAGACTACAGACGTTGATTTGCTTACGAAGAAGTTGAAAGACGTTCCCTCCATGGCAGGACTCGAGCTGTCATCTTCTGTAACAACGCACAAATCATATTTCATGGGCAATGCAACTGCTGCATATAAAGTTGCAGTGCTTGATTTTGGTGTTAAGCGTAATATACTTCGAAGCCTTCTTAAGCGGAATTGTTACTTGCAAATTTTTCCGGCCTCTACACCGTATGCTGAAATAAAGAAGTGGAATCCGGACGGCATCTTACTCAGCAACGGTCCGGGTGATCCTTCGGCAATGCCTGGAGCAGTAAATACTATTAAAGAAATTCTTAGCGATACGGTTCCGGTCTTTGGGATTTGTTTAGGCCATCAGTTGCTGGCAGAAGCCTGTGGCATCAGCACGTACAAGATGTTCAACGGACATCGAGGTATAAATCATCCGGTGAAGAATTTGATTACCGGACGTTGTGAAATTACTTCGCAAAATCATGGCTTTGCGGTTAAGGCAGAGGATGTTCACGCTTCACCTATAGTTGAAGTCACACACATCAATCTTAACGATGGAACTATTGAAGGAATCCGTGTTAAAGACAGAGCAGCTTGCAGTGTTCAGTATCACCCAGAAGCAGCTCCGGGCCCGCACGATTCTGACTATCTTTTTGATGACTTCGTTAACGTGATAAAAAATTATGTTGGCGCTGAGAAGTCTGTCGCAGGCTAATTATCAGAGTAACGAGTTTTTCACGCCCCGTGCCGCCAGTTTCCAAAAGTATTTTTCGTTAGGCACTTTTTTCATTGCTTCAAGGTGGCGCACGCCATGCATATCGCTTCCAATGAAATCAATCATGTCCTGATCGATCATATATTCCGCACACTGTCTTGCAGCCGGCCCGTAATAGCCGACAAGTGAGTTGCTATTCAGCTGAAAAAGCGCACCCATCTCTTTTAGCTTTTGGTATATGTCGGGTTTGCCGTACCAAAATGGATAACGTTCAGGATGAGCCAGCACTGGAATGTAACCCTGAATGTTCAGGTCGAAAACGATATTTTGAATGTTGTCGGGCGGATTGACGTAAGAGATTTCGAATAATAAATATTTCTCGCCGATGGTCAGGAACTTTTCATTACGGTTTACCATCTGCATAAAGGCTTCATCCAGATAATATTCAGCGGCAGCTTCTATTTCCAACGAAATTCCCGACTGCTGAGCAGCCTTTCTCACCTCTGCCAATCCACCGAGAATTATTTCCGGTGTGTTTTTAAAATAGTCGCTCATGATGTGTGGTGTCGTCACCACTTTCTTAAAGCCAAGCGCTTGCAATTCCCGGAGCAGATGCAGCGAATCTTCCATGGAGGCAGAACCATCGTCAATGCCGGGAATTAAATGAGAATGGATATCAGTGCCAATAGTAGAAAAATCACTGAGAGGAGGGTAGGGAAACGAAGCTGACTTGCTTCCCAGTATTCGTTGAAGCCAACCCATTTTATCGTGCATTATTTACAAACCATTCAAACGTTCGTGCCAGTCCTTCTTTTGCTTTGACCGTTGGAGCATAGCTTAACAGCTTTTCAGCTTTGGAAATATCAGCGAGTGAGTCGCGTATATCACCGGCTCTTGATTC
>JBEGUX010000050.1:0-2822 GCA_041178685.1 Bacteroidota bacterium | reverse complement strand
ATCCTGCCGATCTCGTATATATCAGCCAAAATCCCAATGATTATAAATTAGGAAGTAATCGTCGCGTGTATGAATTGCAGACAAATCTTGTGGAGGATGACTACTCCGATCTGGCGCGGTTCATTGATCAACTCAACAACAACAACTCGGCTCAGTTTAAAGACTCCCTGGAAAAACTTTTCAATGTAAACTCCTTTCTTCGTTCTTACGCTGTAGATATTGCTTGTGGTCATTGGGACGGATACGGATTTAACAAGAATAATTTCTATCTGTATAAAAATACGGAGACCGGAAAGTTTGAATTCATTCCCTATGATACTGATAATACCTTTGGTATAGACTGGTTCAATATTAGCTGGTCAACACGAGATATTTACAATTGGGAAGGACCCGGAAATCTGCCGCTGGTGAACAAGATTATGTCACAATCCGAATACCGTAACCGGTTTACATTTTTCATGAATCAACTGAATCAACGGATTGGCACTAATGTGCTTTCTGTTCCTTGGATTGACTCGCTACGCAATCAGATAGCTCCATATGTAGTGAATGATACGTATCATTCTCTTGATTACGGTTTTACCTATAATGATTTCTATAACAGTTTTGATTTGGCTTGGGGAGCACATGTCACAGAAGGAATCAAGCAATTTATAGCCAACCGACAAAGCAATACCACATCACAACTAAGAGCGGTATCAGTACCGCCAATATTCAGTGAGACAAGACATATTCCTCGATTCCCCGTTTCCGGTGATTCAATGTTTGTACGTTCCTGGATTGAAGACGATGCGTCATTGAGCAACATCCAACTCACCTATCGCTGGAATAACGGAAGTGTGCAAACTACGCCAATGATGGATAATGGCGCAATGAAAGACAATGCCGCAGGCGATGGTTACTTTGGTGGATTTGCGGGTGTTACAGCCGGTGATACTTTATATTACTACATACAGCATACTGATGTGAACGGTCAAACAGGAAGAGAGCCTAGAAGCGGTTGGTCAAGCGTCGTTATCAAGGCGATTCCATCTTTGAAGATTAATGAATGGATGGCCGACAACGTAACAGCCATCAGTGATGAAGCCGGCGAATTTGACGATTGGGTAGAGCTGTATAGTCCTAATTCCAACGATCAATTCCTAGACCATATTTGCTTGTCTGATTCCATGGAAAATCCGGGTAAATGGAAAATGCCAGACACGACCATTAGCGGTAATGGATTCTTATTGCTTTGGGCGGACGAAGATAAAAGTCAGGGACCGCTGCACATGAGCTTCAAACTCAGTAGCGCTTTTGGTGAGAATATCTACTTATCGTATTTCAACGGCGACAGTTACCGCATATTGGACAGCATTAATTTCGGAAGTATGGGAGCTGATCAGTCGCAAGGCTGTCTTCCCGATGGCATCCGTCCGCTGGTGGCACAAAACCCATCGAGTCCAGGTTATAGTAATGTGACTGTGGGCATCGCAACTTCAGGAAGTAATTTTGGTCCTTTACTCTATCCAAATCCTGCTGCAGATCTTGTCTGGTTGAATTCATCAAACACCATTTCCGAAATAGAAATTATTGATGTCGCCGGAAAGATAGTCTTGCAGCGCTCGTCAGTGACCGGACTAAATAATATAGATGTCCGAGCACTTTCCCCGGGAGTCTATACGGTGTTTCTCTACGGGAAAAGCAACGATTCCATCCGTCATAGGTTGATCATATCACGTTAATCGATTTCGGATTTATTTACTGCACTTCAGCGATTGTTGAAATATTTCACCGTTGTTCCAAAATTTCGTTGGATAATTTTCTGAACTTTATTCCCGTTAATTTGAATAATTATGAAAAAGCAACTTCTTGCATTACTGCTTACTGTTTTATTTGGCGCTTCTACCGTTTTTGCACTTAATCCTTCTCGGGAATATAAAGTCAAGCCGGAAAAATACGGTATGGTTTACAAAGAAGAAAAAGTACCTACCAAAGACGGTGCTTCATTAAATGCCTGGTTTTTCGAAACCTCCAAGAAAACTACCAACTGGATGGTGATCAGTGGAAGTGGTGATGGCAATATGGCCGACAATATTGAAATCGTCGGACAATTTCTTTCCGCCGGTTGGAATGTGGCGATGTATGATTACCGCGGTTACGGCGCCAGCAGTGACTTCACCATTGATCCCGAAACGTATATCTATCCGCAATTTCTGAATGATCTCAACGGTATGCTCGATTACCTGCGCAAATCGCGTGCTATCACCAAGTTTGATTTATACGGACAACAGATTGGTGCAGGAATTTCTTTAGGCGTTGGTGCCAACCGCAAAGAGACGCGCTACATTATTGCCGACGGACCTTGGAACGGATTGGAGATCATGAAAAAGAAAATAAAAGAGAAGCAAGGCAAAGAAGTGATCATTCCTTTTGGATACGATAAGAACTTTGAGCCGATTTATGCTTTTGAAAAACCAACTCCGCACATCAAAGGAATTTTATTGATTGTTTCACCTAAAGACGAAATGATCAATAGCGCCGATACCAAGCAAATGAAATTCGCTACCAGTACTTATACGGTCGCAGCGAGTCCAAGCAATGCCGAAAACTTTTCGACGGATAAGAATCTCTATTTTGAGAAGATTGCAAAGTTCCTCAATCAGTAATACTTACTGACTAAAAAAGCGGGAGTCGCTGAACGGTTCCCGCTTTTTTATTGCAAATAAATCTTTTTGGAAAAAGAGGAACCGTCCTGATTAATCAGCCGGACAAAATAAATGCCGTTAAACTCTTCACGCAGGTAAATATCTGCACGTTGCTGATTCAATAAATTTTCACGG
>JBEGUX010000049.1:0-4030 GCA_041178685.1 Bacteroidota bacterium | reverse complement strand
AATTACTGTAAGACTTGGCTGAAAAATCAGCCCTTTCCATCGCTATTCGGAAGTAATATTTCGAGGTGTCATCACCAACCGGTGACCGTTATTCAATTATGGGTACTGAAAGTGTGGATCTTCTTATTCAACGTGCACAAGTGCTGCGAACGCGTGACGCTGAACAGTCAATGGCATTGCTTGATGACGCCTTGGCCATTGCGCTAAAAGAAAATTACCAACTCGGCATTGCCATCATTATCCGCAATAAAGCAATTTGCCACCTGCAGCTGCAACATTTCAAACGTGCTCTGAGCGGATTCACCGAAGCATTAAATTTCTTTCGCGCACTCGGAGAAAAAACCGGTCAAATCGGATGCAACAATGAAATATCATCGATCTATTTTAAGTTGGGCGATTGTCCGGCAGCGATGGAACACATTCTAGATAACCTAAAAATTCATACTTCCCTCGTCGATTCACAGGGAATTGCTTCGTGCTACATTGATATCGGCAATCTATACACCTATATACAAGAATTCACCAACGCTGTTGATCATTACAAAAAAGCGCTGAAAATCTTTGAAGGACTCAAGCAAAAAAAGGAAATCATCAACTGTTACTTCCTGCTGGGTAATGCTTTTAATGCATTGGATGACGATGATCGTTCACTCTACTACCTACTAAGAGCATCAAACGCATTGGAAGAAGTACAGGACATAGACATTCGTACTAAAACACTTGGAAGTCTTGCCAATCTGTACACACGTCAACAGGATTACGAAAAGGCACTCGACTATTTCAATCAAGCAATTAAAGCTGCCGACCAAGGAGCTTCTATTCCTGTAAGAGTGCAATTGAAGAAAAATCTTGGAAACTTATATGTTGAATTAACACAGTTCGATAAAGCTATCGATGTATTGCTGGACGCATTACAACAAGCTCGATTGTTACCACCGGAAACACATGTTGTTCGAATTTATCATTTGCTCGCGGTCGCCTACGAACGAATGGGGAACTTCCAACTCGCTCTTAAACATTTCAAAAAATTCCACGAAATCGATAAGCAAGTTACATCGGATGAGGTCAACTTGAAAACGAAAGCACTCCACTTCAAATATGACCTGGAAGAACTAAAAAAACAAAAGGAAATCGCCGAACTTTCAGATAAGCTGAAAGAGCAATTTCTTGCGAACGTGAGCCATGAAATTCGTACACCAATGAACGGTGTACTAGGAATGACACACCTGCTGAACAAAAGCAATCCAACTAAAGAACAGCAAGAGTACATCGATGCCATACAGGATTCGGCCAACAATCTGATGGTCATCATCAATGACATCCTTGATTTCTCTAAAATCAATGCCGGAAAGATCGAATTCAGCAACGCTGATTTTCAATTACGTGATCTCATCAAAGGCGTTTTACAAATTGTAAAAGTAAAAGCCGATGAAAAGAATATCAAACTCACGGTGGCTGTCGATTACAACATTAAAGATATATTGACAGGCGATGCGATTCGTTTGAATCAAATTCTAATGAATCTTGTTGGTAATGCGATAAAATTCACCGACCACGGCAAGGTTTCTATCGATGTAAAATCGATTTCAAGTGACGAAAAGAATTGTCGACTAAGGTTCCGCGTGACCGATACCGGTATTGGAATTGCGGAAAACAAACTGCAAAAAATCTTTGAGAGCTTCGAACAGGCGGGCGATAACAAACGAAGGTCTGCCGGCACCGGACTTGGACTGACAATTGTAAAACAACTGGTAGAGCTGCAAGGCGGAAATATTAAAGTAAAGAGCCGTGTTGGAGAAGGAGCCGAATTCATTTTTGAGTTACCGTTTGGCATCAGCAAGCAAAAACAGGAAGCAGTAATAGTCCCAACCATCGAGCCGGAAGAAAAGAATGATTTCGAACACATCCGAATATTGGTGGTGGAAGATAACCGTATCAATCAGCTGCTGGTTAAAAACATGCTGAAGAAATTTGGTTTCTCACAGATCGAAATGGCTGACAACGGAAAAATGGCGCTTCAACTACTGGAGAATCAATTGTTCGATGTCGTACTGATGGATATCCAGATGCCCGGAATGGACGGCTACGAAGCCACACGAATGATGCGCAAGAAAATTTCCGGACACAATGCAACCATTCCGGTCATTGCCTTAACTGCCGATGCATCAGAAAAGGAACGTACTGCTGCTCAGGAAGCAGGCATGAATGACTATGTAGTCAAACCTTATACACCGGAAGAACTGTTTGGAACACTCTTGAAATATTTGCAACATATTCCGACACCAACAGATAAAGAATTAGCCGACCAACTGCAGGAGAAGCGCCGCAAATCGGGTATCAATCTGAAAGTGCTGGAACAATATACCGGTGGAGAAACAGAGCTTACTGTTCAGTTGATTGCAATTTTCTTGCGACAAATTCCTGATGCAATAAACAAACTGGAAGTCCATATCCCAGAAAAGAAATGGAAAGAAGTACATGCCGTTGCACATAAAATAAAATCTAGCATATCCGTCTTTGAATTGAGCGAATTACGGAAACTAATTACCAACATCGAAGAGTACGCACGCGATGGAATAATGCTGGAAACAGTACCTATACTCTTCTCCAATTTCAAAACCATTGCACAGGTAGCTATCATGGAACTGGAAGCAGAGCTGGAGCGTATACGGCGCATAACCGTTAATTAATATCGACTAAAATCAAAGATCGATACTGAAACGGTCGCCTTCCATAGCTAACGTGGTATTGTCGAACACTTCTTTTGCTTCATCCAACAAAGGATACAAGCTCTTGTAACGCGCAGAAAAGTGTCCAATAATCAAACGCTTGACTTTTGATTTCAAAGCAATGGTTGCCGCCTGTCTGGCAGTTGAATGAAATGTTTCAGCAGCACGCTCGGCCAGTTCGTGTAAAAAGGTGGCTTCGTGGTACAAGAGATCAACACCTCGTACAATATCAATCAAACTCTCATCGTAAATTGTATCTGAGCAGTATGCATAACGCCGTACCGGCGGTGGATCCATCGTCAGTTCCTGATTAGAAACTACTCTACCATCTTCCAGCACTAAATCCTGCCCTGCTTTGATCTCGTTGTAAGCTTCCAGCGGAATAGTAAGTCCGGCTAGTTTTTCTTTGATAATGCGACGTGGCTTAGGCATCTCCTCAAACAAGAAGCCTGTACACGGTATCCGGTGCTTTAATAGTATTGTCGTTACACGTACACTTTCGTCTTCATAAAGCACTGTTGTATTATTCGCATCGATAGAGTGGAATTGAATTGGATAGCGTAGCTGCGTTTGCGAATGCCGCAACTGCAACTCAATGATCTCCCACAACTCATTCGGTCCAAACAAATGAAGCGGAGCCTTACGACCTTGCAAATGCATGGTGGAAAGCAAACCCATTAATCCGAGGTAATGGTCGCCGTGGAGATGACTAATGAAAATATGATTGATGCGATGGAACTTAATCTGATAACGATTCAGTTGTATTAGAGTTCCCTCACCACAATCCACCAAAAAAAACCGCTCATGGATCTGAAGAACCTGAGCGGTAGGATGACGTTGATAAATTGGAGTTGCTGAGCTGCTGCCCAGTATCGTAACTTCAAAACTCATTAATGACCTGAAACAATCATGCGGCGGATGACCGCCTCTTTGCCAAAATAAACCTTAGCCATATAAATTCCCGGACGAAGATCCTCCGCAGAAATCGTTACCGTATTCCAGCCACGATCAAGCTGCTGATAATCCTCACGGACAGTATTTCCTAATAGATCAAGCAACTGGATTCGAGCGGTTCCATTATCCGGACTTCCAACCGTTAATCGCGAGAAAGAACGTGCCGGATTAGGTGTGAACTCAGAAACAGTAAGTCGCGCAGGGTTTCCAATTGGATTAATTCCCGTATTGTTATCAATGTAAATAGTGTAACGGGTGATGGATGCAGGCACCGAAAGTGCACCAAGACCGAGTACACGGCCATACGCGAGAATGTCAACAGTAATTGGATATACACCTACCGCAGA
>JBEGUX010000048.1:0-3064 GCA_041178685.1 Bacteroidota bacterium | reverse complement strand
ATAAATTTTATGATAACCGGTAATCAGCGGATGAATAAATACTTTACGATGTGGCGCAATTTGATGCAAAAGCTTAGTGATGCGCTGTGCTTTGCCAACCGCATAAGCACCAATGACAAGTTGCAGAGATTCCGAACATAGATTTCGTAATTCATCATCGGGTGAAGGGTGCGTAAAATCCGGATGTGCAAAAGTTGTTTCGGTTATCAGGTAATCACAAGTTATGGGCTGAAACGGTTCACAGGTAGGATCATGCTGTACTTTAAAATCGCCGGTGTACAGATAACGCTCACCTTGGTATTCCATTAGTATCTGAGCACTTCCAAGAATATGTCCGGCTGGAAAAAAAGTAGTTTTAACATCGTTAATGTGAAAAGGAACCCCAAAGGTTACCTCGCGGAATTCGGAACGCAATGAATCACCGTAGCGTTCCTTCATTAACGACCATGTACCACGAGTTGCATAAACGATCTCATGTCCTTTGATAGCATGATCGCCGTGAGCGTGAGAGATCAGCGCAACCGACTTTTTTACCGATGAATCAATACTAAAGCCTGCAGCATGCAAGCCTCTACGGTCATACGTCAACAAAGCCCCGACCGGCTTCATGATTTTATGGTATGGTGTGATGATTGAAATTGTTCACGGGAAAATTGCAATATTTTCTCATGGATATCCAACGACTGTAGAAGCACTGCATCGTCTTCATCGTTTTGAATAACAAACTGTGAGCGTTTTATCTTCTCCTCATCGCTCCATTGTTGCGACATTACCTGTCGGATTTCAGCCGTTGGGCGCTGGTCGCGGTTTTTTACACGTTGTACACGAAGTTCAGTTGGTGCAGTAACCGTTATGACCAAATCACAATCTTTATGTGTTCCGCTTTCAAAAAGAATAGCAGCCTCTTTCATCACATATGGCGCAGCACGATGCATCGCTACCCATTCTTTGAAATCTTTTTTTACCAGCGGATGAACCAACCGGTTGAGTAATTTTAATTTATCTTCATTTTGAAACACTATAGAAGCCAATTTCTTTCGATCAAGTCGGCCTTTGGCGTCCACTAGCGTTTCACCGAATTCACTTTGCAGCTTTTGCAATACTTCCGGATGACGCTCATAAAGAGATCGGGCCGCAAAATCAGCGTCATAAACGGGAATACCGAGCTGGCGAAAAATCCGGCTCACCACCGATTTTCCACTTCCAATTCCTCCGGTTATTCCAACGATTATCATTTTTTACGCAAAATAAATTCGACTTCAGCCGGGTCCATTGATACAGCACGCACCATTTCAGGTCGTGCCACTACGCGAAGCGGCAACATTGAAATGTCGGATGCCGGCAAAGCAGATGCATCGGCTACAATATCAAACTGCGACACATTGACCGATTTGTAATTCGACAGTGCCACCTGGTACCGGACGGTAACTTTTTCAGGAAACATTTTCAAGGAATATCCAGCAGGCACACTCACTGCATGAATGGGAACCTCTTGAATACCTTCGGTAAACTTTTCCACCTCCACTTTCAACTGAACAACAGACGGATCAAACTCCACCAACGGAATTACTTCCAATTCAACAGCTTTATCAATAGATGTCTTTAAATTGGAAAGTTCTATTTTGCGCGTGGAAACTTTTTTAATTTTCCGTAACGCTGATGGTGGTCCGCTAACAACAATGCTATCAGGAATAGTTGCAGGCGCAGCAACAGTATCAAATTGACGATCGAGTTGAATCAACACATTGGGGAATACCGGAACTTTCTTAAACGCCTTGTCGCTGAAAAGAACTAAAATAGTGTCGGGATCAAAACCCATCACATCCACTTCTGCTCCCAATTGGCGAGTGAAATCAGCGGAGAAATTCCGGGTAGGAATTTCAATCGCATCACGCAACCTACCCGAAGCAGTCATGCCGGCAGCCAAATCAATGGTTATAGTATCGAGTTGTTGCTTGAAACCGTATGTAAGAATTCTGAATCCGGAGGTTTTGAGATCAACCTTTATAGAAGTTGGCAGCTCATTAACGACCAACTTTCTGTCGGG
Source organism: Bacteroidota bacterium (assembly GCA_041178685.1). GTDB lineage: Bacteria > Bacteroidota > Bacteroidia > AKYH767-A > 2013-40CM-41-45 > Pollutiaquabacter. Next base: position 1,017 of record JBEGUX010000048.1, on the reverse strand, counting down.
CAAGTGTGTGTACTTTACCGGAAACGTAATAGAAGTCGAGTAATTACCGGACAAAGAAAGCAGCAACCAGAAAACAATAGCTATCACCAGACAGACCAGAAAAACTGAAATCTGCTTATTGAATCGCAAAGGCGGTTTACTTTGCTCGTCGGTGCGTGTTTGCCGGTCGTTCACGAAGTGTTATCTGTTCCGTGAATGTACAAATTAGAACTGCAGCTGCAGCTTATGATTATTTGCCGGAAGCAGCAGTATCCAATGCTCGTGTAGCATCTGCCGAAACGGCATTTTTTTCCACGCGCACACGCACATTGCTGTCAATTTCAACTAAAAAGGTCTTTTCGGCAACTTCAACAATCTTTCCATGGATACCACCAATGGTTACCACTTTAGCTCCTTTTTCCAATCCTTCTCTAAACTTCTGTTCCATCTTTTGCTTTTTCATCTGCGGACGGATCATAAAGAAATAAAAGATAACAAAAATGGCTACGAGAAATAACATCTGCATCATAGCGCCGTTTTGTTGCTGAAGGAGAATTGATAGGCTGATCATAGTAGTTATTGTAATTAGTTTTAGGTGTTAATTAATTGCTTTTCACTTCACCCGTGATGGTTAAAGTGGATGTATTAGGAATTGTATTGGCGATGATAGTGACGGTTTTATGCACCATACCGAGTCTTCCTTTGCTATCAAAGGTTACCGCAATATAGCCGTCCTTGCCCGGAGGAATCGGATCTTTAGGCCACTCCGGAACCGTGCAACCACACGAAGCTTGAGCATGGCGAATTAATAAATCACTTTTTCCACTATTGGTAAAATGAAACGAGAAGCTCACTTTCTCACCATCTACTACACTTCCAAAATCATGCTCCGTTTTATCGTATGATATAACCGGAATAGCTTTACCGTTATCGTTGCCGGAGGCAGTAGAAGGGTTATCGATTAGTTCCGGAGATAATGCGTTCTCAGGAACATCTTCCTGGCGCGGAGAACCGCAGGAAACAACCATTGAAATCATT
>JBEGUX010000047.1:0-10325 GCA_041178685.1 Bacteroidota bacterium | reverse complement strand
AAGAAAATCCAGGACATATACGTCATGCCATATCCTAGCGGCCAGTACAGGTGCTGAAACTTATGGATGCCGAACTTACGTTGAGCCGGCGACATACGGAAGAGCGGCTGATTAAGAATGTCATCATCATGATCCTCCACATTGGTATAGGTGTGGTGGATGATGTTATGCTTGATATTCCACATGTAAGAACTTGCTCCCAGCATATTAAGCGATAACGCCGCTAGCTTATTGACCACCGGGTTCATCGACAAGCTGCCGTGAGCTCCATCGTGCATGATGTTGAAGCCGATTCCTGCTGTGAGCAATGCAAACGGTATGCATGCCATTAGGCTCCAAAAGTTGGATAGCTGATGAAATGCCAGCAAGAAATACAAGGTGAAAAACGAACTCAACAGAATGATCGCTTTGATCAGCAGCTTATTGCCGCCATGAACAGTGAGTTTGTTTTCTTCGAAATAACGGTTGACACGCTGCTTGAGGTCTACGTAAAAAGCAGAGTTGTTTCCGCTGAATTTTAAATTTGACATTGATGATTGATGATTACCGCCAGGAAGCCTGACGTTGCATTGAGTAGTGCCAAGATAATTGGAAATTCAATAAGAATCTCAATACCGACGTCGCTCTTTCTTTTCACGACTGTTGAAATCTTTCTTGCCGCCACGATCGTTAAAGCTCTTTTTGCCTGAAAATCCGCCTTTTCTATCGCCGAAGCCGCCCTTTTTATCGCCAAATCCACCTTTCTTTCCGGCGAATCCGCCTTTCTTTCCCGAACTTGATTTTCCTCCCCCTGAACCTTCAGCACGATCTACACGGACATTTCGCCCTTTGAAGACTTCCCCGCGAAAGGCATTCAATGCTACTTCTATCTGCTCGTCGTTTTCAAATTCAATGAATGCGTAAACAGGTTTTATCTCGATACGGCCAACACATGTTTTATTCAGGCCGGTAACATCTAACACATAACCCAGCATGCCACCCTTATCAAGCCCGTCAACCGAACCTAAACTAATAAACATGCGCGGACCGCGTGAAGGGTAGCGTTCGCTGCTCTGACGGCCTTGGTGAGCCAGATCCACATTTAGATCTTGTGAGTTCCGGTAGTAATCCAGAAAACGGTTAAACTCTAGGCTTACAATTCGCTTGATTAGCGCTTCTTTATCGAGCTCTTGGAGCTCTTCAAAAACAGGTGCCAGGTATTTTGAAATGCCTTTTTCGTTCACTTCCACTGAACGGATCTTGTGTACGAAATGCAACAATTGCTGCTCACCAATCTCCAATGCATCTGGAATACGGGTCAGGTGAAACTTACGCTTCAGTTTACGCTCAATCTGACGGATTTTGTCTTGTTCACGGATATTTACCAGCGACAAAGAAAGTCCTGATTTTCCGGCGCGTGCAGTACGTCCGCTTCGGTGAGTGTAATTCTCAATTTCGTCAGGAAGGTGGTAGTGGATAACGTGCGTGATATCACTCACGTCGATACCGCGGGCTGCTACATCCGTAGCAACAAGAACCTGCAATGAACGCTGTCGGTAACGATCCATTACTTTATCGCGTTGCTGTTGGCTTAGATCGCCGTGCAATGCATCTGCATTGTAGCCATCACGTATCAATTGCTCGGCTACTTTTTGTGTATCCATTTTGGTACGACAAAAAACAACAGCGAACAACTCGGGACTTGCGTCGAGCAATCGCTTCAGCGCTGCATAGCGGTCGCGTTCGTGAATGACATAATAGTGATGCTCCAGATTATCAGCAGCATCATTTTGCCGGCCCATTACCAATTCCTGCGGGTTGCGCATAAATTGTTCAGCGATACGACGTATCTCCGTTGGCATAGTGGCACTGAAAAGCCACGTATTTTTTTCTTCCGGAGTATAGGATAGAATCTCTTCAATGTCCTCTTGAAAGCCCATGTTGAGCATTTCATCAGCTTCGTCCAACACCACGACGTTAATGTCAGTCAGACGAATAGCTTTTCGGCCAATCATATCGATTAGGCGGCCCGGCGTTGCAACAATAATATGTGCTCCTTGCTTGATGGCACGGATCTGTGTAGAGATGCTGGCACCACCATACACCGGTACGATGTTCGCACCATGCTCGAATTGGGCAAATTTGGTCAGGTCGTTGGCGATCTGAACACAAAGTTCACGCGTTGGCGCCAATACCAGCGCCTGTGGATCGCGGCCTGAGAAGTCCAGACGATCGATTAATGGAAGCCCGAAGGCAGCGGTTTTTCCGGTTCCTGTCTGGGCAAGTGCCACAAGATCAGTAGTTTCGGAGAGCAATAAAGGAATGGCTTGTTGTTGTATGGGTGTAGGCTGCTGGAAACCCAGCGCGGCGACGGCCTTCAACACTTTTTCGCCCAGTCCCAGTTCGGAGAATGAAGGCATTTTGTTGTTTATGCTCGCAAAGATACGAAAAAATGCGAAACTTCCGATGGATTATTGTTAGCCATAAAAAGGCTTGAAACAGACTAAAAAACTATAAAACAGTCTTTTAGAATTATCGAGCAGCCATATACATGACTTCCTTCACCATGTTGACGACGCGTCCGGGATTAGGCAGGTATGCATCGATCAGCGTTGGAGCGTAAGGAAGTGGCACATCGGCACCCATCACACGGCGAATTGGTGCGTCGAGATAATCAAATGCCTCTTTTTGTACCATAAACGTAACTTCAGAAGCAATCGAAGCCAATGGCCAAGACTCTTCTACAATTACAAGTCGATTGGTCTTTTTAACGGAGGCGATAACTGTTGCATAGTCGATCGGGCGGACGCTACGTAAATCAATCACTTCAGCATCAATACTTTCGGCAGCTAAATCTTCGGCAGCTTTGAGTGCAACTTTCATCATTTTTCCAAATGAAACGATCGTAACGTCTTTACCCGGACGCTTTATATCAGCCACTCCAATCGGAATAAGGTATTCACCGTCCGGAACCATTCCTTTATCGCCGTACATCTGCTCACTTTCCATGAAAATGACAGGATCATTGTCGCGAATGGCAGACTTCAATAGACCTTTGGCATCGGCTGGATTGCTGGGAACAATAACTTTCAAGCCTGGACAGTTGGCGTACCAGTTTTCAAATGCTTGTGAGTGCTGTGAGCTGAGCTGACCGGCAGAAGCTGTCGGACCGCGGAATACGATTGGAACAGGAAACTGTCCACCGCTCATACTCATCATCTTAGCCGCCGCGTTGATGACTTGGTCAATTGCCACCAGTGAGAAGTTGAACGTCATAAATTCAACTATAGGACGCAGGCCGTTCATGGCAGCACCTACGGCCATTCCGGCAAAACCAAGTTCTGCAATTGGCGTGTCAATTACACGGCGAGCACCAAACTCATCGAGCATTCCTTGAGAAACTTTGTAAGCCCCGTTATATAGTGCTACCTCTTCACCGAGCAGAAACACATTTTCGTCTCTGCGCATTTCTTCACTCATCGCCTCGCGGAGGGCTTCACGGAATTGCAATTCACGCATATTCAAAGGGTATTATTAAAATTGTACGCAAAAGTAGAAAATCTGCGCTAATCCTCATCAGGATCGCAAAGGTTGATCAGTGCACCTTGTAACTCGGCCAACGTATGTTTGTTTCCTTGCATTTTTGCTACTGAAACACCTTGTTTATAAGCAGTTATTGCATCATCGGGCTTTCCAAGTGCCTCCAGCGCCTTTCCATATTGGTAATAACCTGCAAGATACTCGGGCTGTCGTTCCAGCAACTCCTTTAAGGTGGCTAAAGCCAATGGCAAATCATTCATTTTTAGGTATTCCAATGCCAAAGCGTATGCTGAAAAAGCATCGTCGGGATCTTCGCGGAGGAATTCTTTTAGCTGTTGTATTCGGTAGTCGGTCATACTAAAAAAAGCGCTTTTTATGTATCTTCGCGTTTCCAAAACAAAACTAATCCTTCCTGGTTTACAAAGGATTGTTTTTAGTGAATATTTCAACAGTCAACGAATCTGCATTTCATGAAAATACTTGTTTGCATCTCCAACGTTCCGGATACCACTGCTAAGATCAACTTCTCGCCCGACAACAAAGAGTTTGTTGCTGCAGGCGTCACGTTTATCCTTAATCCGTACGATGAAATCGCTCTTTCTCGTGCTGTAGATTTGGCTGCCAATGGTGGTCAGGTGACGGTGCTTAATGTTGGCGATGCATCAACGGAACCTACTATTCGTAAAGCCCTCGCTATCGGAGCAACGGATGCTGTTCGCGTAAATGCACAGCCACGAGATAGTTTTTTTGTCGCAAGTCAGATTGCCTCATACGTTAAAAACAATCCATACGATATTATTCTTTGTGGTAGAGAGTCTTCCGATCACAACGGCTCTGCTGTTCCTGCTATGGTGGCAGAGATGCTCAACATTCCGTGCGTGCTGTTCGCCAAGAGTTTGTCGGTGGAGGGTAATGTAGCAGTTTTAGATTGCGAAATTGAAGGTGGAAAAGAAGTGGTAGAGGTGCCAATGCCGTTTGTCGGAGGAGCTTCAGAAGGAATGGCGGAATGGAAGATTCCAAACATGCGCGGAATCATGTCGGCACGAACCAAACCGTTGGCTGTCATTGAGCCGGTTGACGTTCCGCAATTGACACGACATCAGTCGTACGACAAGCCGGCTGCACGTAGTGCTGTAAAAATTATTGCAGCTGATGACGCAGAAAAACTTTTCCAAATCATTCGCGACGAAAAGAAAGTCATCTAATCACTCTATTATTCAACGGCAGTATTGCCTGAAAAAAATATCACCCATGTCAGTATTAGTTTTCGCAGAAAACCTCCAAGGAAAATTCAAAAAGTCGGCATTCGAAATCGTTTCTTTCGGTGCTGCCATCGCCCGTGAGCAACAGCTGTCATTGTCTGTAGTCTCTATTGGCCAGGTACCAGACGATGAATTGGCAAAACTGTCTCGTTATGGTGCAGCTAAAATCATCAAGGTGCAAGGTGACGCCTTCAACGGCATGAATGTTCAGCCATTTGCTACGGCTATTGCACAAGTTGCCCAAGCTGAAAATGCAAAAGTAGTGGTGCTTTCCGCCAGCTTTTCAGGCAAGGCTTTAGCTCCTCGACTTGCCATTAAACTGGGCGCCGGACTGGCAGAGAATGTCATCGACCTGCCTCAGATGAGCAACGGTTTTGTTGTAAAGAAAAATGCTTACTCCGGTAAAGCTTATTCTTTTGTGGAGATGCTTTCGGATGTTAAGGTTATAAGTATGCTTCCCAATTCCTATAAGGTGATGGAGCATGCAGGCGCAGGTGCAGTGACTGAATTTACCCCGCAGCTTTCTTCAGCAGATACGGCTATGAAAATTCGTGAAACCGTTCGCTCCACCGATAAGGTAGCGTTGCCGGAAGCAGAATTGGTAGTTTCTGCCGGTCGTGGTATGAAAGGGCCTGAAAACTGGGGAATGATTGAAGAGCTGGCAGACGTTCTCGGTGCTGCCACTGCTTGTAGTAAACCTGTTTCAGATGCCGGCTGGCGTCCTCATTCGGAGCACGTCGGACAAACTGGAATTGCCATTTCCCCCAATCTTTATATTGCTGTGGGAATCTCCGGCGCAATTCAACATCTTGCCGGTGTCAGTGCTTCCAAGGTTATTGTAGTGGTTAACAAGGATCCCGAGGCGCCATTCTTTAAAGCGGCAGACTACGGAATCGTTGGTGATGCCTTTGAAATCGTACCGCGATTGCTGACGGCTGCCAAGGCTTTTAAAGCCGGTCAGAATTAACTGAAAAAAGTCATTTTTTTAGACTGATAAATTTGTAAATTAGAGCTTATACGTTCGGGTAAACCGACGCACCGTATGAAGAAAATAAACCTCGAAATAATTGGCTTGTCCTATAGCCAGACGCAGTCCGGTGCTTACGCGCTTGTGTTGGGTGAAGAGAATGGTAAGCGCCGTTTGCCTATCATCATCGGTGCATTCGAAGCTCAAGCTATAGCTATTGAGTTGGAGAATATGTCTCCTCAGCGCCCATTGACGCATGATTTATTCAAGTCGATGGCAGATGCATTCGCCATTGAATTGGAAGAGGTTATAATTTACAATTTGCTCGAAGGCACTTTCTACGCGCGTTTAATATGTTCCAACGGCGATAAGAAAGAAGAGATTGATGCGCGCACCAGTGATGCCATTGCGTTAGCCGTTCGATTTGGTTGTCGTATATCCACGTATGAGTTCATTCTTTCGCAAGCCGGTATTGTGATGGATGAAAATGCAGCACTGGAGAGCGCAGAAGAGTCTATCGAACGACGAATTCCAGCCAGTACAACCGCACCTACAGGTAAGTTGGCAGAGAACGAGCTCTCTTCGGCCAGCACCGACGAATTGAACGATATGCTCAAGCGAGCTATCGATGAAGAGGCCTATGAACGCGCCGGAAAGATAAGAGATGAGTTGAGCAAGCGTAAAGGAACTGCTTCGTGAAAATAGTAAGATCATTGTTCGGCCCTGCATGTACGTTCATGCAGGGCTTTTTTATTCACTTTCGCTGCTGGGTTAAATAATTTTCGTAAAATGGGGTGCTAAACCGCAACTAAACACCCCGCCGCTATGGACAGATTTACCGGATTAATCGGATTGGTAGTCATACTTGGACTCGCCTTTCTTCTATCGAAAGACCGCAAAGCCATAAATCTTCGTCTGGTGATCAGCGGACTTGCTCTTCAACTTGGACTAGCCATTTTTATTCTTAAAACAAGTATCGGACAATCCATCTTTGGCACCTTGGGCGCTTGGATTACCAAGTTACTCGAGTTCTCTGACAAAGGTGCTGCTTTCGTTTTTGGTTTTATCGTCAATAAGGAGTTACTCGATAAGGTGATGGGACCCGGCAACAGTTTCGTGTTCATGTTTAAGATCATGCCGACGATCATTTTCGTAGCCGTATTGGTGAGCATTGCTTACCATATTGGGCTTATGCAGCGAATAGTTTCTTTCTTCGCCAAACTTATGCTGAAATTGATGAATGTAAGTGGTGCGGAGGCTTTATCCAATGTGGCTTCTGCTTTCGTCGGACAAGTGGAGGCGCAGATTATGATTAAACCTTATTTATCTACTATGACACGTTCCGAGTTACTGGCCTCTATGGCCGGTTCGATGGCATGTATCGCAGGCGGTGTAATGGCAGTATATATTTCAATGGGTGTTCCGGCAAACTTATTATTGGCCGCCAGTATTATGGCCGCTCCTGCAGCATTGGTCATTTCTAAAATCGTTTTACCCGAAACAGAAATTTCCAATACAAAAGGAAGTGTTCAGCTGGAGGTAAAGAAAACACATAGTGGGTTGATGGACGCAATTTCCCATGGGGCAGCTGACGGATTGAAAATCTCTTTGAATGTTATTGCTATGCTTATTGGTGTTATCGCACTGATAGCTCTGATCGATTTTGTTCTAGGTAAATTTGGAATGCTGTTGGTGAATGTGACTGACTACGGTACTTTCCTCGGTATAAATCTTCAGCAATTAAGCTTGAAAGAAATTCTCGGCTCGATCTTCTCGTTATTCGCCTGGACCATGGGCGTTCCATCCGCAGATATTCATACCGCGGGACAATTACTTGGAACGAAATTGGCGGTTAATGAGTTTGTAGCTTACAGCGATCTTTCCGCGTTGATAGCCGCAGGTGCCTTATCTCCAAAGACCTTGACTATTGTTTCAATTGCTTGCTGTGGATTTGCCAATTTCAGCTCGATTGCCATTCAGGTCGGTGGTATCGGTGAATTAGCTCCTTCACGCCGAAGCGAATTGGCAAAGCTGGGTTTTACTGCTCTTATTTGTGGAACACTTGCATCGTATCTTTCTGCTACGATTGCCGGAATTTTGACCTAATTTTACAGCAGCGTAAATTAACTTTTCCATGAAGCAATACCACGATCTTCTGCGCCATGTTATGTCTTCCGGCGTTGACAAATCGGATCGCACCGGCACCGGCACTCGCAGCGTATTCGGATATCAGATGCGTTTTGATTTGTCGGAAGGATTTCCATTGTTGACTACCAAAAAGCTTCACACACGCTCAATTTTCTATGAGCTGCTTTGGTTTCTGAAAGGCGAGACCAACATTCAATATCTCAAAGAAAATAAAGTAACTATCTGGGATGAGTGGGCGGATGAGGATGGCAATTTGGGGCCAGTTTATGGTTCGCAATGGCGCAGCTGGAAGACAATAGATGGACGAACCATCGACCAGATTACGAATGTTATTGATCAGATTAAAAAGAATCCTGACTCGCGTCGTTTGATTGTCAGTGCTTGGAACGTAGGCGAAGTGGATAAGATGAAACTGCCTCCTTGTCATTTGCTTTTTCAGTTTTATGTAGCTAATGGAAAACTATCGTGTCAGTTGTACCAGCGAAGTGCGGATATTTTCCTCGGCGTTCCTTTTAATATCGCTTCGTATGCTGCGCTGACGATGATGGTGGCTCAGGTTTGTGATCTACAGCCTGGAGAGTTTGTACACACTCTAGGTGATGCGCACATATACAGCAACCATTTCGAGCAAGTAGCTTTACAACTTACCCGGGATCCAAGACCGCTACCAACGTTGCGACTTAATCCGAAGGTGAAAGATATTTTTGATTTCAAGTTCGAGGATATGGTTATCGAAAATTACGATCCTCATCCGCATATCAAAGCAGCTGTAGCTGTGTGATTATTATGTCGCTTTCTATCATCGTTGCACTTTCAGAAAACCATGTCATTGGTTCAGGCAACCAGTTGCCGTGGAAATTATCGGCAGATCTCAAGCGTGTCAAAGCGCTGACAATGGGACATCATCTGATTATGGGTCGAAAGACCTATGAAAGCATTGGTCGTCCGCTGCCGGGCAGAACGAATGTCATCATTACACGCAATGGTTCTTACGCACCTGAAGGATGTGTTGTCGTGAATTCGTTGGCTGCTGCACTTGAGCTCGCGAAAGAGGATTCGGAAGCGTTTGTATTTGGCGGAGGAGAAATTTTTCGTGAAGCGTTGCCGCTGGTTAATAAGATTTACCTAACTAAAGTGCATTGTGTGATCGATGGCGATACGCATTTTCCGGAGCTTACTTCTTCTGAGTGGATCGAATTGAATCGTGAAGAATTCAAAGCAGATGAGAAGAATGAGTACGATTACTCATTCGTCACTTTGCAGCGAAAATAATCGACGATTCTTTTTCAATCGAAGAATATTCAATTGAAATTACCCCGAAAAGTATCAATAAAAAAAGCCCCGAATTTATCGGGGCTTTTCATTTTATTGTTGAAGATTACTTTTTACAACAGTCTTCCATTTTCATAGAGTCTTTCATGCAATGTTCGTAGCCCATCATTTTCATGGCCGCTTCGTGCTTAATTACACATTTTCCGCCTTCCATTTTGATGCAATCCGTGCTGTCGCATTTTCCTTCGGCCATCCAGGCTGCACACATGGTGGAATCTACGATGCAATTTCCTTCTGCATCCATTTCGCAAGACATACCTTGACCATGGCATTCGGACATCATCGCGGAGCATTCCATTTTATCCATCTTGCAACCGCCGGACATTTCGCATTCGCCACCGTTATTGGTCACAGCAATCAATGGAGCGATGGTAAGACCAACTAGCGATGTCAGCTTGATAAGGATGTTCATCGAAGGACCTGAAGTATCCTTGAATGGATCACCAACCGTATCACCGACAACCGCAGCTTTATGTGGCTCTGATTTCTTGTAATAGGTTTGACCGTTGATGTCAACGCCTTTTTCAAACGACTTCTTTGCATTATCCCATGCGCCACCGGCGTTGTTTTGGAAGATAGCCCACAGTACACCGCTCACCGTTACACCTGCCATATAAGCACCGAGTGCTTCAGGTCCCATCACTACTCCAATGATGATAGGAGATACGATGGTAATAATTCCCGGCAGCATCATTTCGCGTAAGGCAGCTTTAGTAGAGATTTGTACGCAACGGCTGTAATCCGGCTTGCCTGTTCCTTCCAGGATGCCCGGAATTTCACGGAACTGACGACGAACTTCGTTCACCATATCCATCGCTGCTTTACCAACAGAATTCATCGCAAGCGCTGAGAAAACTACCGGAATCATGCCGCCAATAAACAAAGCCGCTAAAACCTTCGCATCGAAAATGTTGATCCCTTGGATACCGGTGAAAGTAACGTAAGCAGCAAAAAGAGCAAGAGCAGTTAACGCAGCAGAAGCAATGGCGAAACCTTTACCGATAGCAGCTGTGGTGTTACCGACAGAGTCAAGGATGTCTGTCTTCTCGCGAACTTCAGCAGGAAGCTCACTCATTTCAGCTACACCACCTGCATTA
>JBEGUX010000046.1:0-3147 GCA_041178685.1 Bacteroidota bacterium | reverse complement strand
CACGCACAATTTTCCAATGCAGACTGATATTGTCTAACGGAAATTCCAATTGAATGGTGCCGCAATCCTGCAATCCTGCCAACAAGCGCACCGTATCTTTAATTTCCGAAACAGCGATGCCCCAGCATTCTGCAACATTCAGCCGGTTATTTAACGATTGCCAGGTTCTACCGCTGTCGGATGTAACAGACAATCCGCCATCAGTAGCGGCATACATTTTATTGCCCACCGGATCCGGAATCAGTTCATGCACATCATCATGCAATCCATTTCCTGCCATCACTGTTCTCCAAGAAGCTCCGACTTGTTCAAATCGGTTGACTTTATTACCTGCAGAAAAATAAATCAATTGAGGATTCCCGGCATCAACGGAAAGTGCAGTTCGCCACTCCGGACTTGATGCACCGGAACATACTTTTACAAATGAAGACTTTCTATTTTCGAGTATATATAAATCGTTATTTTTTCCTGAACGTAGGTTTGCCAAAACGAACAATTTCCCTTTTTCTGCCGGTGTTACGGCTAATTCACAGCGATTCACCAAACTATCTACCGGCAAACCTTTACCTTGAAGACTTGTCCAATTTTTACCAAAATCACAGGAAGAGTACACTGTTCTTCCCGCAGCAAAAACCTGATTCTTCCCATCAGGACTAACAATCAAATCTTTTAACGCGCCATCCGGAACAAACAAGACCTGCTTCCAGTTTTTCCCGCCATCAATCGTTCTGAAAATGTAGCTATCTGATTTTTTTGTTTTAAACGAATTAGTTGTAACTGTAGCTAACAATACGTTAGGTTTTGATGGATGCCGTATCAAACGTCGGCAGACTTTCAGTGTGGGATACTTCCAAAAATTTTCTAATTGTTTTCCCCCGGCATCGCACCAAGTTCCATATGGACCAACCCATGTATTGCCTCCGTCATTGGTGAAATATACTCCCCGCGACTGACAGGATTCGCTGTTCATACCTGGACCATTAGGATCTAAAATACAATCAGCATCACCGGTAGCAACCAGAATTTCTTCCTTTCGGGTTGGATGAAATGAAATATCTGCTACACCAACCGGAGGAAGAGATGAAAGTCCAGGCTGCCATGACCGTCCGGAGTCACTACTTTCAAAGTAGCCGTTATATGGCGTGCATAGATAAAAATGTCGTACACCATTTCGAGTGGCAAACTTCAAATCTCCTACCCGACCTGTTCCATAAGCTTGAAGTAACGAGCGATCACGCACATCATTAAGTTCAGGAATGGAAAAAGGCCCTAACGGAACCCAATGCTGCGCATTGGAGGAATGAGCAAGAAGTAAAAGCCAAAGCAACCATTGAAAACGCCTTTGAACTAACATAATTTGAAACTTAGTACTCTGATACAACACTTTGGCCGGATAGAATAAACTGATTTCCTATACTGCAATTTATACATTTTTTAGGCGTACAGTAATTCTCATACAATTGCAGAAGCGCTTGCCCTTCGCCGGCAGAATCGGGCTTCCAACCAATAGCAGACCACTTACGAATGATCGCATTAGTTTCAGGTTGAAGTATAGAGAGCCAATAAATCATTTTTTCACAAAGAGACTCGTCGCCCGTTTTTCTACCACGTAAAAATAGAAAAGGAATGATAGTATTGATTATAATTAGCTGAATTGCTTCATCACCAAGGTAACGATCACTTATCGGTGCAGGGATATCCGGCCGAATATGAGAACGCCAATACGGGGAAACACCAACCCTGAATATTTCACAAACTTCATCAATTGTATTAATATCCATGCAACGCTGTAACAACGGTCCATTTGCATGAAGCAACATGGCAAATTGAGCAATTCGAAGTGTAGGAAAGTTTGCAGGCCGCATTCGTAAAAATTTCCACCCGGGATTTATCAATGGTTTCAATTTCAGTCTTCGTTGCTGAAACAAATATTCTTCACGCAACTGAATGGCATAATCATCTGCAGGACTGTCAGATAGAAAACCTGCTTGTCCGAAAAGAATAGCTTCCATAGAAAGCAACTGCTCGCGTTTTCGCAATAAAGCGGATAAAGGCACTGACCGTGCCAACCGCTCAAAAGGATCTGCGTTAACATGAAAACCAAAATTTCTTGCCAGCGCAAAATAAAAGGACTCTTCCCAGTGTCCGGTTGTTGACTCCAAAAGTCGTATCATTAAGTTAGAGCGTTGCTCTAATCGTTCAACTGTAAGACGATCCAGCAAGGATGATTTTATAACGGGATGAATGGCTGGAAGAAACGCTGTACACGAAATAACATGGTCTTTTTCCAATAATGCTTTATAATTAAAAAGCAATTGATCATCGAACCTGCCTTTCAACGAAAGTGTCGGAATTGTAAAACCGTCTACTCCAAATATATCCTGGTCGTGTTCAAAGACAACATGCAGGATGCAATTGGCGTATAATGGGTCTTCGGTATGCCCATGCCGGTTCCAATCTGAAGATCGAAGGTGAATCTCCACATTGCCAGCCCAAACTGTTTGTCCAATTCGAAGTCGTGCACTGAAAAAATCAGGGCCTGCATGAAAATTATGTGTTCCCGGATGCAAGACTTCAATAGTCTCTCCTGAAGTCGTCACCAGGTCTACCTGTCGGATATGCTGATGAAGCCAAAGGTAATGCAAGAAGGATTCGTTCATGAGAACAAAGTTCCTTCTCCAATGAAAAAAGTCGATTTATTTAAAGCGAAGTTCCAACAACTTCGCCATCTGCTCTTGCACTTTCTCCGCTTCAATGCGGGCTTTTGCAGCGAAGTCCTTTCCTTGAGAAGCATATAAGATCTGTCTGGAAGAATTTATCAGCAGACCGCAATCGTCATTCATGCCAAATCGAGCTACCTGTTCCAAGTCACCACCCTGAGCACCAACACCGGGAACAAGCAGAAAATGGTGTGGTACAATTTCACGTACTCTTTGAAAAGATTCGGGATGTGTTGCGCCAACAACGTACATCATATTTTCAGGACTTCCCCAAGTTGAACTCACTTGTAATACATGTTCAAAGAGTTGTGAGGGCCCAGAAGATTTTAGTTCCAAGCGTTGAAAATCCGCACTGCCTTTATTGCTGGTAAGCGCCAATACGATGGCCCACTTGCCAGGAAATTCAAGAAAAGGTATTACCGAATCA
>JBEGUX010000045.1:0-4691 GCA_041178685.1 Bacteroidota bacterium | reverse complement strand
CTGCTTCGAAATGCACTAAGACGCAAAGAACTTAAAACAAAAAAGCGTGTAAATACTTGATTTACACGCTCTCGCACTATAGTGCATTTTTCTTGGCGGAGAGAGAGGGATTCGAACCCCCGGAACCTCGCGGTTCAACGGTTTTCAAGACCGCCGCAATCGACCACTCTGCCATCTCTCCGGGGTCAAAATTAAAGGATTTTAGCTAATCGCAAGAAAAAAAGCAGCCATTTTCTTACCTTTTGGAACGAATTTTGCTTTTATTTGGAAGTCAATCTATTATAATTCGAAAAACATGAAAAAATCTGCTACCCTCCTGTTCTTTCTCGCTTTTTCTATCGCCGGCATCGCCCAATCCATTCAATTACTCTCCATTTTTCCTGCCAACCCCACAACCAACGACCCTATCCAAGTCATCGGTAATCTCGAATTTACCAGCGGCGGCTGCGAAATGGTCGGCTCCGGCGTTACGCCACTCGGAACTACCCTCAACGTCAACGTCAAACATTGCCCCGGTATGCTCACCTTCATCTGCAACGTGTCTGATACAGTCAACTTGGGCACTCTCCCCGCTGGAACATACACCCTCAACTTCTTCGTCGATGTCGGCACCTATAACGCAGCCGGCATCTGCGACAATTTCATCACCACCACGCAGCAATCACTTTCCTTCACCGTCACCGGTACTTCTTCCATCATTACGCCTGGTTCTTCCTTGCCTAAACTCACGTTCCTGCACGATAGTCGCCAACTGGTATTATCCGGCACCAACGTGCGCACCAAACTACGCATCATGGACATCACCGGCCGTATACTATTTAATAGTTTCGTAAATCCCGGGGAAGTATCCATCAGCGGACTACCCAGCCAGGGTATTCTGATCTACTCACTGCAAACGATAGACGGAAAGGAAAAAGCAGGAAGAATTGTAATCCATTAAAAAAAGCAATTCAACTTATACGATCATCTCAATTGGTGAAATAACACTTCCAATCGCGCCGTACACGATGCCCAATCGAAACGCGACGTGATCAACTTCCAACCGTTTTCTGCCAGCACAGCCAACCTATCCGGATGCTCCAGTAAAAAGCAAATCTGATCCGCAAATTCTTCGGGTGTACCGGCCAACAATAACTCTTCACCGGGAATCGCCTGCAATGCATTGTTCGATAACGCCGTTGTAACACATGGCAACTTCATCGCCATTGCCTCCAGCAATTTATTTTGTAAGCCAATGCTTATCATCATCGGCGCTACCAAGATTGACGACTTGCGATAACTATCCCGCACATCTTCCACCCAACCGGATACCACCACGCGATCTCCCGCCAGTGCCAACACCTCCGGCGCTGGTGATGCTCCGGAAATGAGCAACCGCACATTAGGATGCTTGCGATGCACCAGAGGCAATATCTTGTTCACAATAAACTGCGCACTCTCAATATTCGGAGGGTAGTTCATGTTCCCGTTGAACAACAACTCAAACGACTTCTCACCAGCCTCAGGATGAAAATACTCGGTATCCACTCCGTTAGGAACAACAGCAACAGCTTGCTTGTCGGCGACCGGCAACAAATCCCGGTCTTGTGCAGAAATTACGGTATGACGGTTGAACCATGAAAAAACTTTCTCCTCGTAACGCAACAACCGCTTCCACTCCATACGAAACAACCAACGTTTGTACCAAGCAACATTCGCTATCCGCCGCTCAACACCTTTAGAAAACACATCCATGTAATCGAGAACGGCCGGTAGCAGCGGTGCTGTATTGCGGTACTCCGCAGTGCGGATCAACTGACAATACAAACTATCGGGACGTTCCTCACGAATAAGTTTAGCCAATTGACGGCGGGATGACGGCGAAGTGAAATACGCCACCTGAAACGGCTGGCCATTCCACCAACCGCGCAGCAAATTCATCAGTAATTGCAACCGTGAATGTGTATGCACCTCCACACGCGAACAATATTTTTTCAATTCTTTCAGCGCCTCCGGATGGAGCGGCGCATCGTTCACCGCAAAAAGTATCAGTTCGTGATGACGGGACAATTCCCGCAGCTGATGATAAATCCTCAGCTTATCGCCTTTCTCCAGCGGCCACGGCACGCGCGAAGTGATGCAGAGGATTTTCATAGGTCAAAAATCGCATAAAAAACCGTGATTTATACGCATAAATTGGTCAAAGAATTGACACTCCACCAACATATTTAACGTTAAACAGTGTGGTTAGCTTTGTATCTTTACACGAATGAAAAAAGTGCCGTTTCTGCTAGCTTTTATCGCGCTCATCGCCGGATTTATCGCTCCTGCTAACGCTCGATTGAGCGCCTATTTTTCCTACGCCGCGTTCGATCGACCGGGTGCAAAACCTTATCTGGAAACCTACCTCCAGGTCAGTGGCACCTCCGTTGTTTTCCACCAAAATGAAAAGGGCTTATTCAAAGGCACGCTCGAAGTGCAGTGGATCTATAAAAAAGGTGACGCCATCGTTACGTTCGATAAATATTTGTTACACAGTCCTGAAATGGACAGCCTTGGGTTGATGAGTCCTGCCGATTTCCTCGATGTGCAACGTACGCTACTTGATACAGGAACGTTTACCGTTGAGCTCACAATTACCGATAAGTATTCCGAAGAACAAGGTTTCAGTGTAAAACAAGAGATCAGCATCAGCTTCCCGAATACCGCTGTAAGTATTTCTGACATTGAATTATTGGAGCGCTATTCGCCGGCAAAAGAAACGGGCAGCTTCACCAAAAGCGGTTACAACGTGTACCCATTCGTCATGGGCTTTTATCCACCGGAAGTGACACGCTTATTATTCTATAGTGAAATATACCGCACACGTGAATTCGCCGGTGGCGATGTATTGGTGCGTTATATGATTTCGAATAATGAAAGTAAACAGCTGGTAAATGAATTGATTGGAAGTCGCAAGCAAACCGCTGCAGACGTAATTCCTCTCATGGCCGAACTCCCAATCGATCAGTTACCTTCCGGCAACTATCAGCTGACCGTAGAAGTACGTAGTCGTGAAAACAAAGTCTTAGCCTATCGGCAGTGTTTCTTTCAGCGCATCAATCCCATCACCAAACCGATGCGCATGGACGAAATTACCCTCGTCGATGCTAATAACACCTTTGCTCGCATCTACACCGAACCGGATTCTATGAAGGAGTATATTGCCTGCCTTGCTCCTATCTTATCGCCTCTCGAAGGACAAATCGCCGAGAATCAATTGCGCTCCGGCGAACTGACGGCTATGCAGCAGTTCTTCTATTATTTCTGGTCGAAAAAAAATCCAAACGATCCGCAATCGGCCTGGCTAGCTTACCGCACTGAAGTGGAAAAAGTGAATTATACCTACTCCACCAAAAACCGCAAAGGATATGAAACGGAACGTGGTCGTATTTACCTAAAATATGGTCCGCCGAATACCATCGTGAAAGAAGTACAGGACCCGGAATCGTATCCATATGAAATCTGGCACTATTACAAAGTCAACAACCAGACCAACCGTCGTTTCGTTTTCTATGCACCGGATCTTGCATCAAATTCATTCCGCTTGTTGCATTCCGATGTGCGCGGAGAAATGCAGGATCCCAACTGGGAACTCAAACTGCACAGCCGCTCACAAGCTTTTGGCCCCGACCTCGACCAATCGGAATCGTATGATATTTATGGCAGTCGTACCAAAGAAAACTTTCGACTTCCAAGATAACGCTGCAGCTGCAACATGAATACAACTAAACGTACTGCAGTCGTCATCCTCAACTGGAACGGAAAAAAATTTCTGGAAACGTTTCTATCAGGTGTTGTACGTAACACCTCTGATCAGGCACGTATAATTGTTGCTGACAATGCTTCATCGGATGATTCTTTAGAGTACCTAAAAACTCATCATCCGGAAGTGGAGATCATCGCGATGAATGAAAACACCGGATTCACCGGCGGCTATAACCGTGCACTTCAACTGGTCGATTCGGAATATATTGTATTACTAAACTCCGACATTGAAGTAACACCGGGCTGGTTAAATCCAATTATCGCATTGATGGATCGTCAACCAACAATCGGTGCATGCCAACCGAAGATCCGCGACTATTACAAGCGCGATAAATTCGAATACGCCGGCGCGGCCGGCGGCTATCTCGATAGATTAGGTTATCCCTACTGCCGCGGTCGAATTTTTCAGTCGCTGGAAACAGACAACGGTCAGTACGACGATACACGACCTGTGTTCTGGGCCACCGGAGCTTGTATGGTTGTTCGCAACGATTGCTACAAGAAACTAGGTGGACTTGACGAGCGATTCTTTGCACACATGGAAGAAATCGATTTCTGCTGGCGACTGCATCGTGCCGGCTACCAGGTGTACGTTTGCCCGGAATCTGTTGTTTACCATGTCGGGGGCGGAACACTCCACAAAAGCAATCCGAAAAAGACATACCTCAATTTTCGAAATAATTTGTTGCTATTACACAACAACCTTGACGGTAAGAAATTCAATCAGATTTATCGCAAACGCGTTGTTTTAGATGCGCTAGCTGCACTTTCATTTATATTTACTTCCAGCATAGCCGATTTTAAAGCCGTTTTTAAAGCGCACCGTGATTTTCATCAGTTGAAAAAAAATTCACCCGCATTATCTTCACCACAGCTTCCCAAATCAGCTATGGATAAGGAGTTTA
>JBEGUX010000044.1:0-2613 GCA_041178685.1 Bacteroidota bacterium | reverse complement strand
GTGTCTTAAGGGGCAAATACTTTACCTTTGGGGCAATTTTTGCATGACCAAATGTCTTCATCCAAGTATATTTTCGTAACCGGAGGTGTAACCTCCTCCCTTGGAAAAGGGATTATTTCTGCCTCTTTGGGTAAGTTGTTACAAGCCAGAGGTTTTTCGGTGACGATTCAAAAATTTGATCCATATATCAACATTGATCCGGGTACCTTAAACCCTTATGAACACGGAGAATGTTACGTAACAGATGATGGCGCTGAAACGGACCTGGATCTGGGCCACTATGAACGTTTTCTGAATGTCAGTACCTCCAAAGCCAATAATATTACAACAGGAAGAATTTATAATAACGTAATTACAAAGGAGCGTAAAGGAGAATATTTGGGTAAGACGGTTCAGGTGATTCCCCACATCACGGATGAAATCAAGAAAAATATTTACGCGCTGGGTGAAACAGGTAAATATGATTTTATCATAACTGAAATCGGAGGTTCCGTTGGTGATATTGAATCGCTTCCTTTTGTTGAGGCGGTCAGACAGGTCAAATGGGAACTTGGCTCAAACAATGCCATGGTAATTCACCTGACCCTCATCCCCTATTTGAGTGCAGCCAAGGAATTAAAAACAAAACCAACACAGCACTCTGTTAAGGAATTGCTTGCCGAAGGAATTCAACCAGATATTCTCGTTTGCAGAACCGAACATCCTTTGCCGACTGAAATCAGAAAAAAACTGGCCTTGTTCTGCAATGTCAACATTAATTCAGTTATTGAAGCAATGGATGCTGAAACCATTTATGATGTTCCGCTTTTGATGCGAAAGGAGAAACTTGATGTAAGAGTTTTATCCAGACTGAAGGTGTCCTCCCGTCAGGAACCAGACTTGGATGACTGGAAAACTTTTCTTGGCAAACTTAAAAATCCTGTTGAGGAAGTGAATATTGGTTTGATTGGAAAATATGTCTCATTACCCGATGCTTATAAAAGTATTGTTGAATCCTTTATTCATGCCGGCGCACATAATGATTGCAAAGTCAATCTACATTGGATTAGCAGTGAAGAAATTTCAAGATCAACTGTTGAAGGCATTCTGGGAGGACTTGACGGGGTTCTTGTTGCACCTGGATTTGGAGAACGTGGACTCGAAGGTAAAATTGAAGCAATTCGTTTTGTACGCGAACGCCACATTCCTTTTTTCGGAATATGTCTCGGCATGCAGTGCGCAGTGGTTGAGTTTGCACGGAATGTTCTGAAACTCGAAGCAAGTACAACAGAATTGAATCCAAAAACGAAACACCCGGTTATTGACATGATGGCCGAACAGAAACAAATCACGACCAAGGGTGGTACCATGCGTCTCGGATCTTTTAAATGCAACATCAAAAAAGGCACCAAAGCAGCCTCGGTCTATGGTAATACATCCATCCGTGAAAGACACAGGCACCGCTATGAGTTCAATAACAAATACCTCGAACAATTCGAAAACGCTGGCATGAAGGCGTCAGGAATAAATCCGGATTCCGGATTGGTTGAAGTTGTGGAGTTGAAGGATCACCCGTGGTTCATTGGTGTTCAGTTTCATCCTGAATTGAAAAGTACCGTTATTAATCCGCATCCGCTATTTATAAAGTTCATTGAAGCAGCTGTGCGCAACAAAAAATCAAATAATTAATTTTTTTAAACTGGATTGAATGGATAGGAATAATCTGATTGGCTTTACACTCATTGCGGTACTGCTTTTTGCTTACTTTACGTTTTTTGCGCCGCAACCGGAACCTCCGGTTCAAACAACTACGGTCAGTTCAGTTTTAGCGGCCGATAGTAAAGAAACTGTTACCACCGATACGTCCATAACGACCGTTGCGGATTCAATTTCAGTGGCCATTGATACAGTAACACTTGAAAATGCAGACCTGGAACTTCGGTTTTCATCTTTGGGAGGCAGAATTATTTATGCGGGTCTAAAACATTACAAGAAATATGGCGGTGCACCGCTTGTATTGATCAATGGGAATTCTTCAGATTTTAAATTGAATGTTCCGATTGATAACCGGTCTGTAGATCTTAATCAATTGGCGTATTCAGTTTCAAAAGACAGCCTGAAATCGACGATAAGTTTTTCCCGGGATGAAGGCGGAACATCGATTACACAGACCTGGTCATTACCGGCAAGCGGATATGTTTTAGATTATAAACTTCAGATTGACGGAGCTGCAATCAAAAATGAAACCATTGAGCTGGAGTGGGTTAACAGAATGCCGCTGGTAGAAAAGGATATTGCCGATAGTCGCACAAAAACTGCACTTAATTATCATACACTCACAGATGAGCAGGACGGACTTTCTGAATCGTCCGTGGATCCGGAATCTATGAGCGTACCTGAAGGCACCGATTGGGTTGGAATGAAACAAAAGTTTTTCCTGTCTGCTGTTCTGAACAAAAAAGGGTTTGCTTCCGGCGAAATTAAGACTACGGTTGATCCCAATGACTCCAGTACAGTAAAAACTGGTATTGCACAGTTGAAGATTGCTTCTGCACAGCTAAGTTCCGCTGAGGGATTGAACATGCAGTTTTATATTGGTCCGAATGACTACAAATCACTTGATGCGGTGGCCAG
>JBEGUX010000043.1:0-4389 GCA_041178685.1 Bacteroidota bacterium | reverse complement strand
AACAAAGAGGGAGAGTTTTTGAATGTCTTTTACAAGATCTTCCTGGTTCGTTCCTTCAAGAATCATTCCCTCATAGTAAGTCAGTGATCCACCATAATTTTGACTTCGCTCAAGGTGGACAATAGATGATTCAAGTTCAAAGACATCAATAATCGCTTCGGCAACCAGTCGGATGAAGTCATGACCTGTTTGTTCTTTCAGTGCTGCAGTATTGAAATAATGCAACCGCTTATACATTTCCAGCTCGTTGTCGAGCCGGTCGCGCGTGTTGATCAGTTCCTGCTCAACCGAAGAAAAGCGCGTCACACGCAGTTGTAATTCTGCGTACGCTTGCTTTAAACGATCCAGTTCTCCGAAATCACTCATTAATAATCAGTCTTCGTACAGGTGTGAAGTAATTTCAATTACCTGTAGATAACATAGAGGGCCGAGGTGTAATTGTGGTATTCATTCTTTCCGCCCAAACGTGCGAACTCTCCGAAGCCATACATACCTAACCATGGAGGACATTCTCCATTAACATAAAATGGGTGTTGCATGATGCTCACCAATTCTTCTTTCATGATCTTGTCCAACAGAAATCGTCCACGTGCTAAGCAGTCAGCATGGAATACCGCAACAGCTTGCTTTCCTTCTGAACGGCTCTTCATGGTGTCTACCATTCGTTTCATTTCATTAAAGATGAGGGCCTCATCACGAACTGTCAGCCAAAGTTTGGTGCCTTCCGGACAAACTGTTGCGTAGTGCATATCATTTCCTTCATGCTTGGTGACTACGCGTAATATGTGTTTGTTTCCGTATTCTTCCGCCAACTCAGGGCTCAACTCTTCTCCCAATGCTCCAACGGGAATACTATCGCCGCAGGTGGCGGAGTCGGGTAGACCTAAGCGAGTTAAATACTCTTTCCAGGCTGGACGGCCGTTGAATTCATGAATAATATGGCCGGTTGATTTGGTTACTACTAAAGGCTCTCCTACGGCAACGAATCCGTGGGTTGCCTGTGTATCTACAGTTAAAGTTGGATCAGAGAAGCCAATCGCATAAGCTCCATGCTCATATACTTTTTTATCTATAGCTTGATAACTGATAAATCCTTTCATATTGTCGGAGCTGGTGGCGCCAAAAATGGTCACTTCAGGTCCTAGAACTTCTTCAAAAGCGGCAATGCAACGGTCGTTGGCTATATCTATTCCGGAAGCCAGGAAATAGAGCATGTTTATTTTTTGACCGCTGGCTTTTAGCTGATTTGCCATTTCCAGGCATTTTTCATAGGAATTGTGTCCGTATATTTCATCCACATTAGCCAACGCAAATTCTTTTCCTTTGATGGCCATTAAGGCAATGTCCTTCATCGATTCACTCACACCTTCACGCCCAACTACACCGCAACAGGATGCTGCTACGATTTTTGCGTTTGGTGCTAACTGGTGCGATTGATCAATCAGATCCTGGAAATTGTGTCCAATAGATGCATGAATGATAATCAAATCGACGTCCGAGTAATTATCACCCAATGCGACCTCCATACATTCGGAAATACCGCGACGAGAATTAACAATACGAGTGCTGGCAGAGTGGAAACTTAGCATAATTTGTTGATTTTTATGTTTTTAATTTTTAATTGAAGGATTTATACGTAAGTAATGGCAACTAGTTTGGCTAATATAGTAAATAATCACCACTAATATTCTAAAATGTCGGATAAACAGACGTGTTGAAAATCATAAAATGATGAAAATCCTTACAAACGGGTTAAAAAACACGCAAAAATAGGGGTGCGGCTATGTTTAATTGCAGCAGAAAACTTTACTAAAACTGAAAAATTAGAGCAATTAGTCGCTGGTAGATTTCCTGTTTTTAAGGATATAGCTTTCTACCGGTCCTTTTCCCTTTAAATCAATAGTTCCCAAAGATTCAAAATTAAAGTCATCGCTAAGGCGAATTTTTACTGCTTCGGTAACGTGAATAACATCCGGCTGTCCGTATGACTCCATCCGGCTGGCCGTATTAACGACGTCGCCCCATAAATCGTAACTGTATTTTCGTTTGCCAACGACACCGGCCACCACCGTACCTGTATGAACGCCAATCCGGATGTGTAAGTCGTATCCATTATCGCGTGAATATTTTCGAATGGCCTCAATGGCAGCTAATCCGAAGTCAGCCACTTGTTGGCAGTGCGTTGGACTACGGTCGGGAACGCCTCCAACCACCATGTAGCAGTCGCCGATGGTTTTTATTTTTTCCAGATGAAATTGCTCAGCCAATTCATCGAAACGTCCAAAAATGTCGTTCAGCATATTGACCAATTGACGCGGTGCCATGGTGGTCGACATTTGCGTGAAGCCGACGATATCGGCAAATAAGACTGTAACCTCAGGAAATGTCTCTGCAATTTGCGATTCGCCTTTTTTCAGTCGATCGGCAATCAGAACCGGAAGAATGTTGTGCAATAACTTTTCGGAGTGTTCTTTCTGCTCAGAAATGGTTTCAGCAAAAGCTTCTGTTTCCGAAAGTTTTTTCTCAGTAGCAGCTAAAGCTCCGGCCAGCTGGGCAGTCATACCATCAATGGCTACAGATAATCTTCCCAGTTCGTCATTTCGCTCATCATTGATTCGTGTGTCAAGATGACCTTCCGTAATGGCTTGTACACTGTTCAGTAAGTTCCGGCCTCTAACCAAGAGCAGTCGATATAAAATCAATGCAAATCCTACAAAACAAAGTAGCATCAACGCAGAAGAAAGTACTAATACCACCAGTAATTTATCGGCATGCCGGTTAAGTGCGGATATCTCTTCATCAGATCTTATACTTAGTAAGTCCAGAAACTTACCAATTGGTTGCATGATCGCAGCTTTATAGTGATGGTAGCTGCGACCGTGCAATTGGTCAATAGCCGTGATCCGGTCAGGATGAGTTTGCCACTGAGTATTGCCTGAATTTATCAATGCATCGACTTTGTTCATGGCATCATCTTCCAATCGCACCAGGTCATAGGAAAGATTTTGAGCATCCTTTAATAAGGCAAATTCCTTAAGCGTAATTCCCGCATCCTGCATACGTGCATCCAGAGAAATACCTTCGCCGGATGTAGCAGGTGGTGCAACTAAACTGTCGGCTAACAAATGCCAATACACCGGACTATAATTTTCAGGCATTGGAATTATTCCATTTCTAATGTTAAGCAGTTGGTTATAATAATTCCGGTAGCGGGAGTCGCCGGTGGACACATATGTTCTTGCGAACCGAGTCAACATTTCGGAAGAACGTAATAGTTCTTCCGCCAGCTTGTACGACGTAAAGCGTTTATTTTCGGCAGCTTCAACGTCTTGCGTAGTGCGATTAAGTAATGTAGCAGTAAATGTAATGGTTCCCGCTAACGGTATAGAGATAGCTGCAAATAGCAGAAGTAGACGCTTCAAACTCATAGTTAGTCGGTGCTGATGGAGGACAAGATACTGAAAAACCAGTAAGGTGATTTAGCGTGTGTCCACTAGGATTTCATCAGAGCGCGAATTGCCACAGAAGCTGTCACGGCACCAAAGGTAGCCGGCATGTAGGAAATGGTACCGTAAGCTGATTTCTTATAGTTCTTTCCATCAGTTAGCATTAGGCTTTCTTTGATCGGGAGCTCGGCACTGAACACCACTTTAATGCCTTTGTAAATACCGTGGTTGCGAAGATTCTTTCGAATCTGTTGCGCAAAAGGGCAGTTGTATGTTTTTGAAATATCGACGACGCGCAATTGAGTGGGATCAACTTTTGCTCCGGCGCCCATGCTACTTACCAATGGAATTTTGCTCTCGTGCGCCATTCGAATAAAAGTAATTTTTGGTGTGATGCTGTCGATCGCATCGATAAGAAAATCCGGACGTCTTTCTAATTGCTCCTGAACCATTGCAGGATTGACAAAGTCTTGAACAATATTCAATTTTAACTCCGGATTGATGGCCAATAATCGTTCCGCCATGATTTGCACTTTCGGTTGTCCATGATTGGTAGACAATGCCGGAAGCTGACGGTTTCGGTTGGTCGGATCAACAACGTCGCCGTCGATAATGGTCATTTCACCGACGCCTGCTCGCGCAATGAATTCGGCAGCAAAGGAGCCAACGCCTCCCATACCAACCACCATAACGTGTTTTCGGGTGAGCGATTGAACAGTTTCTTCTCCAATCAGCAAACTTGTGCGCGATAACCAGGAAATATCATTCATCGGCTGTAAAAATAGGAACTCTGAACACACGGCGGAAGTTGTGCGCTATTTGTTCGCAAAGAAATTCTACACTTATTTTTTTGCTTTCAGCGGCAGCCCGGTAGATAACATCAATGGGAGTAGAGCCGTCATCGGTTTCTAAAAACAATCTCTCGATGGGAATCATTTCGACA
>JBEGUX010000042.1:0-9261 GCA_041178685.1 Bacteroidota bacterium | reverse complement strand
CGGAAGCCATAATTTGCAAAAATGTTTCGCTTTGCTGTTCGATCATTGCCCGAAACAGATGTATTGTACTTTTCATTCGAACCGACACCGATGGCTACACTTCCATTGGTTCCCTGAAATTTATCTTTCTTGGTTTTGATATTGATAATTCCTGCCATGCCTTCCGCATCGTATTTGGAGGAAGGATTTGTAATTACCTCAATCTGATCGATGGCACTGGCAGGAATTTGCTGCAATACTGCACGGCGATCATTGCCCAACATGCCGGAAGGTTTTCCGTCAATTAGAATAGTCACATTTTCGCTTCCACGTAACGCCACCTTTCCGTCAATATCGACCGAAACAGAAGGAATATTTTGCAAAACATCCGTTACAGTTCCTCCTGTACTTACCAGGTTCTTTTCTACATTATAAACTTTCTTGTCAATCGAATTTACATACTCCGGTTCTTCAGCCACAATAGTTACCTCTTTTAAGCGAGATGCGGAGGATTTTAATCGTATGGTAATGTTTTGCAACTGTACATTTTCAGGCGTAAGACGTCCTACCGGCTGAAAGCGGTTTCGAAAGCCAACAGACGTTACGCGCAGCACATAATTTCCGAAGCCCAACTCTTGAATTTTAAACTTACCTTTTTCATCGCTCAATGCACCACCAACCAACGTGGAATCCGGTAACCGTAATGCCGCTACGGAAGCAAAAGGTATTGGCTTTGTTGTAGAATCCTCCAATACGATCCCACTAATGATGCCAATTTTGGACATGCCGGGAGGTGGACCGCCAGGACGACCTTGCTGAGCAAAAGTTGAAAAAGCAATTATTACTAAGAAGAGGGCAACACCTTCAACCCGATACAAACGTGACATATTCAACAAAGGTACGGACTCTTGTTTGGCTAACCGAACCCGAATAATTACTTTTGAAAGATGGGACAATTTTAGTGAATAACGAACGAAAAACATCGGTATTTATCTGAATTTTAGCCCTATTCACCTACAATGTCAATTCCCTTAGCAGAACGGCTTCGTCCCCAATCACTGGACGAGTATATCGGTCAGGAACACTTGATCGGAACTAATGCCGTATTGCGTAAAGCCATCGAAAACAACCGTCTTCCATCGATGATTTTCTGGGGCCCTCCCGGAGTAGGAAAAACTACATTGGCGGGAATCATTGCCCGTAATTTAAAACGTCCTTTTTATGTATTGAGCGCCGTCAGCTCCGGCGTGAAAGATGTCCGGGAAGTGATTGAAAAGGCAAGACAATACAGCGGACAATTAAAAGAGGTTCCGGGAAATGCCATTCTTTTCATTGATGAGATTCATCGTTTCAGCAAATCACAGCAAGATTCGCTCTTGGCAGCCGTTGAACAGGGAATTATCACATTGATTGGTGCCACCACGGAAAATCCATCTTTCGAAGTCATCGCGCCCTTGTTATCGCGTTGTCAGGTTTATGTGCTGCGTGAACTGACCAAAGAAAATCTGGAAGATTTATTACATCGAGCGATTGAGCAAGACGCAGAACTAAAAAAGCGTAAAGTCACCTTCTCCGAAACAACGGCATTACTACGACTGAGCGGTGGCGATGCGAGAAAATTGCTCAACCTCTTGGACCTTGTTGTTCAATCTATTCCCGGAGAAGAACCCGTAACTATAGATGATGAACTGGTTCTCTCTGTAGCGCAACAGAATCTTTCCCGCTACGATAAATCCGGTGAACAGCATTACGACATCATCAGCGCCTTCATTAAATCGATTCGTGGTAGTGATCCAAACGCGGCTGTCTATTGGCTGGCGCGAATGATTGCCGGCGGTGAAGATCCGGCATTTATAGCTCGACGAATGTTGATACTTGCTTCAGAGGATATTGGAAATGCTAATCCTACCGCACTCGTAATGGCCAACACTTGTTTTGATGCCGTAAGTAAAATTGGCTATCCGGAATGCAGAATCATACTTTCGCAAACCGTGATATATTTGGCTTGTTCGGTTAAAAGCAACGCATCATATATGGCTATTGAAAATGCCCTGGCATTGGTTAATAAAACAGGAGATTTACCGGTACCGTTGGCCATACGAAATGCTCCCACAAAGCTGATGAAAAGCCTGGGGTATGGAAAAGAGTACGCGTACGATCA
Organism: Bacteroidota bacterium; assembly: GCA_041178685.1. GTDB lineage: Bacteria > Bacteroidota > Bacteroidia > AKYH767-A > 2013-40CM-41-45 > Pollutiaquabacter. The sequence goes on along the minus strand of JBEGUX010000042.1, from coordinate 7,121 downwards.
TCATAGCGAACGGAATTTTGCAGGACAAGAATTTCTTCCGGAAGATGTAAAAGGGACAACCTTTTATCATCCGGGCAAAAATACCCGAGAACAAGAAATCCGTAATTGGCTGAAATCATTGTGGAAAGAGAAATATAATTACGGCGATGACAACACGGGAAATAGCTAATTTAACCAGCGATAAAAAACAGTTCATACGTTGAAAATTTGTATCCGCATAGTATTGTTTTTCTGTGGGTCGGTCGTGCTGACAATAAGCAGCTGTAAAAAAGAAGCCGATAACCCACAATGGGATATTGAAGTACTTGGTCCGGTATTACAAGCAACCATCGGTATTAACCAACTACTGGCCGACTCGCTGACGAGCACAGATGCCAATGGAAATGTTCGCGTTGTTTATGAAGGCACACTCGATAATATCGCATCGGATTCCGTTTACAGTATCCCGGATACAGCTATTCAAACAATTTATACCTGGCCATTTTTTCCGGTAACTATAAATCCAAACACACCTTTTTATACCAACAACAAAAATCTTGTATTGAATGTAAAAGGCGCGCAACTAACTAGAGCTGTAATTCGCAGTGGAATTATTCGTCTTACAGCTAAAAATACACTGCCAACTCGCGTGTACTTCACCTATACTGTTCCGGAAGCGCGTATAAACGGACAATCACTTTCTTTAGCACGAAGCGTTGCTGCAGGTTCGCTCTCAAGTCCATCCTATTTCACAGAAGACGTAGATCTTTCCGGTTATCTGCTGAACCTGACCGGAAGTACCAATAATCTGGTAAACACGATCGCTTACAATGTAATTGCTCGTTCCGATTCAGCAGGTCCTGCATTCCCGGTAGTGCAAGGTGATACTATGGTCAACTTAACTGCAAACTTGATTGATGTAACACCTAGTTATGTGCGTGGTTATCTGGGGCAGACCATCATCAATGAAAATGGCAACACTGCTGTTGGTATCGGAAATATTTTTCAAAGTGGGCAACTATCGCTCGACAGTGCCAATCTGCAACTAACCGTTGAAAACAGCATCGGTGCAGATCTGCAAGCTTACATTGAAAGCCTGACAAGTGTGAATAGCAGAACGAACATTTCTATTCCTTTGATTGCTCCAACTGTGCTGCAACGAAATATTGATCTTAGCCGTGCCTCAGAAACAGGAAACGCAGCAGCACCCGTTCGCCCATCAACGCAAGTGATAAACCTTGACAATTCAAACAGCAACCTTACCGCCTTTCTTTCCAACCTTCCGGATCAAATCGCTACTGATGTTCGGTTATCACTGAATCCACTGGGAAACATTTCCGGAAGCAATGATTTTGTTTACGAGAATCGATTGATTAAAACAAAAACAAGACTGGAAATTCCATTGCGATTATCCATGAATGCGCTAACCTTGCTGGACACCCAGGAGCTTTCGATTAACAACCTTACTAATCTAGATCCGGTTGGTCCGGGAACATTTACGCTGGTGGCGGAAAACGGCTTCCCCATTGATCTTCGTTTACAATTATTCCTCCTCGACGAAAATCAGCAGCTCACTGATTCGTTATTGGCCAGCGAAGATATTCCGAGCGGTATCACCGACGTGAATAACAATGTTGTTGGCGCTACTAAAACACGAATTGCAATTCCTGTAGATGCCGAAAGAAAATCTAGAATACTATCGGCTAAGTCTATGATTATTCGTGCTTCGTTCAGTACTGTCAACCAACCGCAGCGGCTTTATCTCAAAGAGAATTACCTTTTACGCATTAAATTGGTAGCCGATGGCACCTACTCGATCCGATGAAGTCTGTCCTGTTCTCTATACTCGTATCTTTCTCTTTATTGGGTAGAGCCCAGACTTCCAACGTTCGCAATGAATTTTTGCCGGAACAGGATGCGATGTACCAGCTCACTTTTTCAGGAGAATACTTCTTTGCTTCATCGTCACTAACCAATAAACTGGCGAACGATTATTTTCTGCATCGTTTCATTTCAGAAGAAACCAAGGACGTTGTAAGTGGTAAACTAAACAATCAAAACCGTTTTGCTGCCGGATTCAACGGTGCTTTCGAATTTCTCTATCGTCCTGACTCAAGTAAAGTCAATTATATCTTCACGCTTCAGCATCATTTTTTCACTGATAGCAGATTCAGCAACGACCTTTTCGAGCTTTACTTCCGCGGCAATAAAGGTTATGCCGATAAGACCGCTATGCTTGATGATTCCAGGTTTCGTTCATTGCTATACTACCAAGCAGGAATCGGCGCATCGGGAACGAGTAAATCCGGAAAAACCAATTGGTATGCCATAGGATCGCTTCTACTCGGGCACGAAATTCTAGACATTCAAACGGATAAGACAAGATTATACACTTCACCCGACGGCGAGTTTATTGATGCCGAATTGAACCTGATTTTCCGTCAAAGCGATTCTTCTGCCAGTAATCCCGGAGCAGTGAATGGAACCGGCTTCGGACTAACGGCAGGATTTGCCACGCATATCGGCTGGAAAACCGCTTTGCATTTTGGCGTTCGAAATCTCGGAGCAATAAAATTCTTCGATCGTTCCTCGGTAGTACGCTCAGATACTTCACTGCGTTTTGAAGGTATTGAAGTGTCTGACTTATTCAACTTCGGAGATTCGGTCAACAGCACTGTAATTAACGACTCAGCCATTGTCCAGACATTTCTATCAGATCGTCGCAAAGAGGCATTTACGATTTACACACCGGGCCAACTGGATCTTTGGTTGGAGCGTCCCACAGGATTTAAAAATTCGACAGTTGCCCTTGGTTTTCGCCAATTGCTATCAGTGAATGCCCGTCCGACGGGATGGTGCCAGTTCGGATATCCTATCGGTAGTCATGTTTTTCGCTTTCATACCCAATATGGCGGGTACACCGGATTTACTGCCGGCCTGGGCTATGAATTCAATCATTACGGCTGGAAGCTAATTATTTCAAGCGATTACGTGAGTGCCTGGCTGAACAGTCGCGGCCGATCACAAGGAGCTTTCGTATCTTTGTCTAAATCCTTCTAAATACTATGATTCAACAACTGCCTTTTATTCGCCACGCCGATTCAGGCAACTTTTTTCTACTCTCCGGCCCATGTGTTGTAGAAAGTGAAGACATGACGTTTCGTATTGCTGAAAAGATCAAGACGATTACCGATAAATTAAAAATCCCTTACGTTTTCAAAGCCAGTTATCGTAAGGCCAATCGCACACGAAACGATTCATTTACCGGCATCGGAGATGAGAACGCTTTTAAAATCCTCGCAGAAGTTCGTAAGCGTTTTGAATTACCGGTGGTAACCGACATTCACGAATCACACGAAGCAGCCGAAGCAGCTGAATATGTGGACATCCTGCAGATACCTGCGTTTTTATGTCGTCAAACGGAACTATTGGTAGCTGCAGGAAACACCGGCAAATTCGTGAATATTAAAAAAGGACAATTCCTTTCAGCAGAAGCGATGAAGTTTGCTGTCGACAAGGTCCGTAGCACGGGAAATAATAAAGTAATGCTAACAGAGCGTGGAACTATGTTCGGCTATCAGGATTTGATTGTCGACTATCGTTCTATTCCTGAAATGGCAAAAAACAATGTGCCGGTGATTATGGATATCACTCACTCATTACAACAACCTAACCAGTCGAGTGGTGTCACCGGTGGTCGTCCTGATCTGATTGAACTTGTGGCCAAAGCTGCAATCGCTACCGGTGCCGATGGATTATTTGTTGAAACGCATCCTGATCCTGCTAATGCAAAATCCGATGGCGCCAATATGCTTCACTTAGATCATCTCGAAGCTATGCTAACAAGATTGATACGAATTCGGGAGGCTGTACGATAACCAATGATGAAACCGCTTTTTCTTCTATCTGTATTAGCTGTAAGTATCGCTACCAACGCCCAGAATTTCCGGAGAACGTTTGGTTGGGGATCTTACAATACCGCTCCTTCATTTGTGCAGACACCGGATAGCGGATTTGCGCTGCTTGGTTCTTTCTCTTCCGCAACCAGCTTTCAGACCGATTTCGTATTGATGCGCGCTGATACAGCAGGTGTTTTTCAATGGGCAAAAGCGTATGGTGGCAACGGCGTTGATGAAGCACGCGATATAATTCAATTAGCGGATAGCGGTTGGCTGCTCGTTGGTTTTAGCAACAGTTTCTCTCCTAACAACGATTACGATGGTTATCTGGTCCGCTTAAATTCATCCGGAGATACTGTTTGGACCAAAACAATTGGAACTGCTGCCTGGGACTTCTTTTACGATGTTGTAGTTAGTTCTTCCGGCAACTTTATGCTAAGCGGCGCGACAAACGGCTCCACCAACGGAAGAACAGCAGGCTGGCTAGTTGAAATTTCTCCTTCAGGAAATGTGATCAATCAAGACCGTTTTGAAAGCGGGTTGAGCAATTATTTCTTACGAGCCACCATTGATGCTAACGGAGATATATTTTTCGCTGGATACAATGAAAATCCTAACTCACTGGAAAAGCATGGACTGGTAGTAAAATATGATGCCATTACTTTGGATACGGTTTGGACTTTTACGTATCAGACTACTGACGAAGATGTAATTAATGACATTAAATTATTACCCAACGGCAATATCGCAATCTGTGGCGTGCGACAATTGAACGGTACCACCAATGATGACAATCTTATTGCGGTTCTTCAACCCAACGGAAGTTTATTATGGCAGGAATCCGTTAATCTTCCGGGTTCTTCCTCTTATAATAAGTTACAAATACTTGGTGACACTCTAATTGCCGGTGGATATACCAGCGATTTCGGCGAAGGAGGAAAAGACATGTTGGTGAATTGGTTCAACAGTGCGGGAACATTTATCAAGGGAAACACGCTGGGCTATTCTCAAGATGAATTACTCTACGATTTCGATTTAACTAATGATAATCAGTTTATTCTTTTCGGCACCACCACTTCTTATGGTCCAGGCTTACAATCCATGTTGCTGGCACGAACCGATACTGCATTTTCATTAGGCACCAATATTGTCATCGGAATAAACGAGCAGGAAAAGAATAATTCTCTCGTAACAGTTTTTCCCAACCCGGTAAATAATCTTTTGACTATTCGTAAACCTGTAGATATCGGAACGCTTGAATACAGCCTTTTCAATGTAACCGGCGAACAATTAGTTAAAGGAGAAATCGTAACAGCTGAATATACACTTCCTATCGCAAATCTTCCTACGGGAGTATATATGTTGATTGTAAAAAACAACACCAATTTGATTTCCCGCTACCGAATTATCGTAGAACATTAAACGATTAATTCACAGAAATAATTTTGAATTCTGTTCTACGATTCAAAGCCCGTCCCGTATCTGTTGCATTATCAGCTACTGGTGCAGTGTCGCCATATCCTTTTGAAGAAAGTCTGCCTGCTGCAATACCATTGGCAATAAGATAATCCATCACGGCCTTTGCCCTTTTCTCCGATAATTGCTGGTTGTATGCTTTACCGCCGACATTATCAGTATGTCCGCCGATCTCCACGTTGATCTTAGAATTCTTCGTCAAGAAAGCCGACATCTTGTTCAACTCTACTTTGGATTCTTCTTTCAAATCAAATTTGTTGAACTCAAAAAAGATGTTTTTCAAAACCACCGTCTCTCCTACTTTGATTGGTTTTAATGGCACATCACGCAATACGGGAGCTGATGAAGATGATGGATCCTTCAATTCAAAATTTTCAGAGTAAAAAAGATAACCGTCCTTGGAAACATTCAACGCATAACGCTTACCTGTAGGAAGACAAACGATGAATTCTCCATTACCGGAATTGGACGTTGAATTAACGACCACTTTTTTGGTCTCTAAGTCAATCAACTCAAATCCTGCAGCCAGCGGCTTTTTTGTATCAGCATCAAAAACCTTCCCTTTGAAATAGGTCACAATTCGTGGACGAAGCGACTCGTCAAGCTCAAATTGATAGAGATCCAGTCCACCATAACCGCCGGAACGATCAGAGGCAAAATAACCGGTTGTTCCGTCGGCGCTAACAAGCAATGAATTTTCGTCGTTATGTGTATTGATGGGAAAACCAAGATTAACCGGAACACCCCACTCACCTGTTGGAGTCCGACGGCTTACAAATATATCTTGTCCACCCATTCCGGGATGACCGTCTGAAGAAAAATACAACGTCTGATCATCCGGGTGAACAAAGACAGAAAGCTCATCATAAGTAGTATTGATGGTAGATGATAGCGGCTGTGGCACCGACCAATTTGATTTGTCGTCGATGCGGGTTACATAAATATCACGCTGCTTTTTCCCATCTGCACCTTTAACAGCTCGAATAAAATAAAGTGTTCTGCCATCCGAGGAAAAGGACGGCTGACTTTCCCATGCACCGGAATTGACAGGTTCTTCCAGGTTGCGTGGACCATTGAACTTATCCCCTACTTTTTTAGCAATAAAGAGATCGCAACTGCCTTTAGTGGGACGAGCATCGGTATTTGAATACAACTCTTCACACGATGTAAAAAACAGATATTGGCCGTCAGCGGAAAGCGTTGGTGCACCCTCATTACCACCGGTATTTATCTCAGTAACCGGTTGAGCCGGTTGCCATTGTTTATTGACTTTCTTACTCACATAAAAATCTTCCTGATCGGTTGTCCGTTGTCCAACACCACCAGACTTAATCCTCCGCGTGAAAAGAAACGTATTTCCATCAGCAGTAATAGCCGGGAAATACTCTTGTTGAACGGAGTTGATTGCTTCGCCCATGTTTTTAGGATCAAATTTGACCGGATGCTTAGTGGAGTACTGCGCAAAACGACAGCTCGCCATAATGCGACCGGCAATAGCTTTAAAATTATCGGTTGCCTTTGGGTTCATTGTAAACTTTTCCAAGTGAACAAATGCAGAATCGTATTGCTGTGTCAAGAATTCAAGTTTGCCTAACAAGTAATAGGAGTTTGTAGAAAAGTCAGGATTGATGGCAACTACTCTCTTGTAAGACTCAATAGCTTTCAGCGGCTGCATCGCATCCGTATAAATATTGGCTTGCAACAAATAAGGCTCAACGAATCGAGGATCGGCACGAATAGCTTCTTCGATTGACTCTAATGCTTTTT
>JBEGUX010000041.1:0-6180 GCA_041178685.1 Bacteroidota bacterium | reverse complement strand
GTGACGGTGGTACCGGCTACAGTTCCTTGCACAAGACTTGCTCCAGCAGAGAAGTCATTTGTGCCCAAGCGGTACCGTACAAAGAAATTTTCCTGTGCAGATGGTGCAGCACTCAAACCGATGGTGATGGAGGCTGTTCCGTTGGCGTTCTGCACTCGCTGTGCGGTGCCTGTATGGCTGATAGTTACCGGCAAATTGGTTGTGCGACCCACATAGAAGTTGGCATTAGCGCAACCGGCATCTTGTAGCACAAACGTGTAGTAGCCGGTAACAGACATGTTCAACCCCATGTCAGTTCCGCCGATGGTATAATAGTTCGTTCCGTTCACGCCGTCCAGCGCAGCTTGACCAACACCGCCAAACACCCATTTACGGTCCCATGCTCCGGTTGCGGAACAATTCCCACCATTAGTAAAAAGAAAACCGCTGCCGGAACCGCCAGTCATATTTACAGGTGCGATATTTCCTCCTGTCGCTTGAACAATCACCGTAGTTCTCCACTGACCTCTACCATCTGCAGGAGTTCCGGCTGCAAGCGAAAAGCGACGGTAGTTAAGCACACGGTAATCCACGCTACAGTTTATTGGTTGCGTGTAACCATTCAGGCTTCCTACAAAATTAACTCCACCATTATTGCCACTGCAAGTAGTAAGATTGTTTTGTGACTTCACAGGGGAATACAACAATACAAAAGCAGCGATGGCTAAGATAAACCATGCGTGGTTTTTATCTGGAATAATTGTTTTTATATGGTTGTAAAAGTTCACGGAGTCTTTCGTTCGGCGGGAGTGGGATTTAGTTAGTCTCTAATGATTCGCATTACTTGCGTTTTATTTCCGGTGAGTGATAGGAAATAAACACCTGCTCCTTTTTCAATGAGTGTTGATGAGATAGTTGATGAAATAGCAGCAAGCGTTCCGCGAGTGTTAGCTAATTGACGGCCTTGAATATCGTACAGTATTCCAACGAACTCGTCGGTTGCTGAAGTGGACGTAGACGAACTAATTGTAATCGATTCCGATGATGGATTAGGATAAACGCTGAAAGTTTCTTCACCCTCTCCTATAGTTGTACTATGTCCGCCATACATCACTTTTCCCTGACCTGAGAAGCTGCCGTTGTTGATCAGGCTTGAGTTAATTTCAAGGTTACCGGAGAGACAAACTTCTGCATCATCTTCGATGGTGATCGATTCGATACGTTGGTGGCCACTCACACAAGGTGGAGGGAAGGCATTGGCAGGGATAAGAACATCACTGGTGGAGCCGGGAACCATTCCATCTTCCCAATTGTCGGCACATGTCCATTCGCTCGTACCTGAATTTCCGGACCATACAGAGTTTGTGTTTCGCGCAAGGGCAGTGTTAGAATTAGTAACCGCTGAAGGTGCAGTATAAGTGATGTTTACCCAACAACGTTGGCTAGGATTTGTCGATACTGAATTTCTTACTTTGATAGTGATCCAGCCGGTAGTGGTAGGAGTATAAGTTCCTGTTAGCGTCCCGAGTCCGGTACGTGAGGAAAGTGTAGTTCCAGTGCTGTTGTAAAGTCCGATGAACAAAGAACGAGTGGTGTTCTCCGGGTAAAGAATATACGTTATGGGTTTACCCGCTTCGGCGAAAACTCTTCCTGCTGTTCTGAAGTTGGTGGAGCTGGCAGGGATGGCGCCTCCTTGCATCAGCGAGCTCGTATGACTATCTCCCAAGTCGTTGGCCATTTCCCATTCTTGCGTTGTTGGAGCAGGTCGCGTTGGACGGTATACGGTTCCGTCTTTTCCAACCGGCGCCCATACGCTATAACCTTTTCGTCCTGCGATATTGAGTGCAGGGTTTACCGGCGCTGTGTTGATGCTGACCCATCCGCCGGCACCTACCGTGACAGTAGCCGTGCCGTTGGCGCCGGAATAATCCCTTAGTACTGTGCCCGGTGCAAAAGAAGTTTGTACCGTTTGATTCTGCCACACCGACCAATTGTCGGTGATACCAATTACTGCTTTACCGGCGCGTTCAATCACCAGGTAATCGGCGTTGGCAAATGGAACACGGTAAGCGCCTGATTTGAAATCAAGGGCTTGGTGGCACCAGATCAGATTGACGATGTCACTCCGTGCTGGTAATGCTGTGTTCGACTTAGGATCATGATTGAAACGATTGCCGTTGTATCCAATATCGAATAGATCTTCGAAAAATACCTGCGGGTTACCATCCATCGCCATGATGACTGCATAAGCTGCAGAAAGGCGGGGTTGGTTAGGTTCGATATGTGGCGATAATTCGCTTGAGCTGTTCCAGCCGGTATAATTACCGGTGGAAGAAGTAATAGGCCGGAAGGTGTCGTGATTATTAACGAACGATACGGTGCGGTGTACGTACATGTTGAGGTTACTGTAGTAAGCAACGCGTTCATTCTGTTGCGATCCCGGCAAAGAGGCCATATTGAAACCGCCATTTCCATAAACCATTCCGTAAAGTCCTCCCGCAGGATCAAAAGCACGAAGGTTGAAATCGAAGGCGCCCATCATTTTTTCTCCTGTAGGAGCAGCGATGGCGTTCACGTAGTTGTCAAGATCCGTTTTGCTGCCTACCCATTCGCCAACATTGAACATGGATTCATTGCCTTTGCACCAGGATGGTAGCAAGTATTTAACATTGTAGCTAAAGTCTTCTTGCACGGCGGTGGAGAAATGTTTTACAGCATCCCATCGATAACCATCAACGGCCGTCTGCTTCTTGAACCACATCATCCAGTCGCGCGCGCTGTTGCGCATATAGTTAGATGACTGAGCAACATTGAAACCAATTACATTTGAGCTAGGGCCGAAAGCATTCGTTTCATAGGCGATATCCGGACCAAAAAACGCGCCGCAAATATCTCCTGTGGTGCAGTTGTTGCCGGGATAAGGATAGAAGTTGGTGTAATTCTTATGCCAGCGGCCGGTACGCGACCAATAGTTCGATTGAGTTTCCGCAGATGCTGGTGTTGAATAGCTGACATAGCGAAAATTTTTATAGCCGTTGCTCGAAGCCATAGAGTAGGAGTTGGGATCCTGTCCGCCTGCGCCGTTTAAACTTCCGGCTGAACTTACGTGATTCAGTACCACGTCCTGAATAACCTCGATACCGTTGGCGTGCAAAACAGCAATCATACGAAGCACCTCATCTTTAGTGCCCATACGAGTTCTCAATGAACCTTTTTGAAACTTATCTCCCAAATCGTAATGATCAAAAGGCGCGTAGCCTACTGATGAAGTGTTTTCATTTTTTACAATGGGAGGAATCCAGACGGCATCAATTCCCATGGCTTTCAATCGTGGTGCGAGTTCGGTGAGATAATTAGCCCAGCGATTGGCATAGCCGGCATTATAGTAATTCCACCAGTAGCCTTGCAAGACTACTTTTTTGACAGTAGTCTGCGCTTCCACATTTTGGAGCGTAAGTAAAGCAAGGATAATCAGTACGTATTTTTTAAGCATAGGATAGACTTTTCCAACCTACGAATATAATAAATATGTGAACGTCAGTCCAGTAGAAAATTGATTTAAAAACGAATGTATATTGTTAAAATACAATTTTGTCTTTGAAATATTCAAAGTTTAGTTGTAGAATTTCATGACAAGTACAAAGTGAAAAGAATGGCTGTACGATTCAACAGTAAAAGCAGTCAATAATTTTTTTTATTAAGTTCTAGCTTCACTTTCTTGGACATATTTTGAGTACCAATGTCCGGATTCTTTTACCGTTCGCTTCATGGTTTTATAATCCACATGAACAAGACCGAATCGTGGCCGATATCCTTCTGCCCATTCAAAATTATCCGTGAATGACCAAACGAAATATCCTTTAACAGGATATCCGTCCTGGCGAGCGCGTTCTACCTCCTTGATGTAGTCTTGCAAAAAGTTTATGCGCAAATGGTCATTAATATTTTCATTTATAACATTATCGTGGAATGAGGCTCCGTTTTCAGTTACGATTATTTCTTTAACGGCTGGGTACGAAGAAAATTTTTTTATCATTTCATAAATGCCCGAAGGATAAACCTCCCAATTCATTGCGGTTCGAAAAACCTTTCTTTTTTCTGCTGTAATAATTTTAGCTTTGATGAATGGCATCCACCATGCTGATGCGACTACCTCACGCGTATAATTTTGAATCCCAATGAAATCAAATGGAGCCGATAGGTTTTTGGCATCATCACATTGAAAATATTTTTCTATTTTGCGTAGATTAGGGAAATCAATTATTGGATAACCCAATCCGGCAAGAGGGTCAATAAACAACCGGTTTAAAATAGCATCAACTTTTACTGCTGCTACTTTATCCCTATTGCTTTCACTGTATGCATCTATTTTTGAACAAGAAAAGGTAGTGCCAACATGCGCGTTGGGAATTGCCTCTTTAATTATTCTTATACCGGCCGCCTGGCTCAGTGCTACATGGTGTACAGCTGCTAAATAATTAGAGATGCCTTTCATTCCCGGGGCATGAACGCCAAGAAAATGCCCGGCTCCTGTAAATACAACAGGTTCATTCATTACCATCCAATGATGTATAGATGACCCGAATTCCTTTACGCAGCGATGTACATACTCGCTAAACCAATTCACACTGTCGCGATTTGTCCAGCCTCCCCGATATTGAAGCATCAAAGGATAGTCCCAATGAAATAAGGTAACCCAAGGTTCAATGCCCAGTTGGAGACATGTGTCAATAAGTTGTAAGTAGAAATCAATTCCTTTTCTGTTTACAGGGCCAATCCCATCCGGAAAGATTCTCGGCCATGAAATAGAGAATCTGAAATTTGGAATTCCCAGTTCGGATAACAGCTTGAGATCATTCTTATAAAAGTCGTAAAACCTTACAGCGTCATTCGCGTGATGTCCGTTTAGTATTTTGCGACGTTTTGTTGTGAAATCGTCCCAGACAGAAGGCCCTTTGCCATCGCTTTCATGAGCACCTTCAGTTTGGTATGCGGAAGAAGCTACACCCCAGTAGAAACCACTTTTCACGTTTGAATTAATAGTGCAAAAATATTTATTTTATCACCTACTGAAAAAGGGGATAAGAATTAAACGCATCAAAGTTACTATTTTTAATACCTGCATGTCTCTCCACAATTGTATTAATTATCTCCTTGGCATTCGAAGGATAGTCAACATCAATTTTCCTGTCGCTATCCAGCCAAGAAGAAATGGTGTCAGCATGCTTCTGCTTAATACTTTTCAAAACAGTAATTCCCATCGACTCAAGCATGGCTGCATTGCAGTGCTGTTCGTATTGTGTTTTCATGGGCACAACCAGAAGTTTTTTTCCAAGGAACAATGCTTCTGAAGTTGCGCCGAAACCTGCATTGGAAAGCAAACCTCGGCAAGTAGATAAACTTTCAATAAAACGGTCCTCCTCGATTGGGTAGACACGAAAACGTCCTTCGGTATACGCTTTTTTGGTATGTTTGGAAAAAATCTCCCAACGAATACCAGAATAACGTTTCAATCTTTTTATAATCTTTTCATCATCGTAGGATGGAAGGTACACCGTGTAGTGTCCTTTGTCAACTGGTTTTAACTTGCGTATTCTGCTACGAATTATAGGAGTATAGATGGTTTGGTCAAGCGATTTAAAATGGAATCCGTAATTGAAAGTAGTTGGCGCGTAATGTCTTAAAACTAATTTACCGAGTCGGTCGTTACTTTTTGGTTTTGGTGCAAGCGGGTGGAGGGTGGCAACCTGGTTGCTTAGTCCTACGCAAGGAACACCTGCAATACGGCATGCCCAGGCCGATATCGGTTCGAAGTCACTGATGACCAGATCATATTTGTAAATATCGATAGATGAAATATCCCGGAGTAAACGGTATGATTTCATTTTTAAATAGGTTTTCCATACATCTACACCTCCGTTCTTTCCAAATATAAATGATAGCCCTTTAAACGAGTAATCTACGTGAAATGGAAGTTCGATGTCTGATTGAATTCCGCTTATTAGGATGTCGGTGCTTCCTTTCTTTTTCAATATCGGTACAAGCTCCATAGCGCGTGTTACGTGCCCATTTCCTGTACCTTGAATTGCATAAAGTATTTTCATCGGCTGAATTAATGAAAGTCTTTGGAGAGTAGTTCAAATACTTCTTTATTGTCTAGCAATACCATTTCTTCTTCCGGTTCAGAAGGCGACTCTTCTT
>JBEGUX010000040.1:0-10821 GCA_041178685.1 Bacteroidota bacterium | reverse complement strand
AAACTTGCTGGTCGCCGGTAATTGAAGGAGCTGGAGGTATTGGATTGACTGATACTAAATAAACAGCCGTTGGACCCTGACATCCTGCGGCATTAGTTTCAAATACACTTACAGTTCCGTTACCTGAAGCTGCCCACTGTACAATAACTGTAGGACTCGTGTTCGAGCCAACTATTGAACCGCCATTGACCGACCAATTGAAAGTTGATCCGGGAGTTGCAAATACATTATAACTTAATGTGGCGTTTGCGCATGGCGTTGCATTACCGGTTACAACAGGTGCAACAGGTGCGGGACTGACAAAGACATTAATGTTCTGTGTATTTCCAGGACATGTATTTGCTGCAGAATCGATAACAGTTATAATACCGTTACCCGAAGTCCCCCAATCTACCGTGATGGAGTTGGTTCCTTGTCCGGATTGAATAGTGCCACCATTAATGGACCATACATAGTTTCCTGCTACAGGATTCACCGAATAGATTACAGCGTTTTGGTTTTGACAGACAGTGTCGGTTCCAACGATAGGACCAGTTACCGGAGTGGGTTGGATGGTAATCGTTATTGTATCAATCGCCGAGCAACTGCCGGAAGTTCCTGTAACAATAAAATCATACGGCGATCCTGCAGTTGTCAGTCCGCTTACAGTTATGGTATCGTCTGTAGAGCCCGTACTCCATACATAACTAGCTGCACCGTTAGCAGCCAGTGTGAGTGTTCCTCCACCACAAACAGTCGTATCAGCGCTTGTGGTTAAATTGATACCGTTGGTGACAACTACTTGCTGTGTCAATGGTGTAACACAACCGTTGACCGGATCATTTACTGTAATACCAAAGCTATAGGTGCCGGCACCACAATTGCTGAAGTCAAAGGTGGTGTTGCTTCCTGTTGGATTCTGAGGAGTTACACAGGATGGGACTTGTGTCCATAAATAAGTTGCTCCTGCATTGGCGCCGCCAACTGAAATGATGGTAGACGAGTTGGGTGAGAAAGCACAGAGTAACAACGATGATGCACTGATATTCGGTAAAGGTTGAATGGTTACTGTGTCGCTTATCGTGGAATCGCAACCAAATGGATCAGTAACTGTGAGGTAAAAAACGGTAGTTCCCGTCACCAAGGCAGTTGTAGTAAGTGCTGTAGTATCGCTAATGACAACGGATGGATTATCGGAAGTCCAATGATAGGTTGTACCAGCTCCACCGGTGCTTCCTGTTCCGCTGAGGTTGACGGAAACGGCAGATCCTGCACAAATAAGAGGAGGGTTTACGTTAGCAACAGCTGTTGGAGCCGGTCGTGACGGAGTAAGAAATGAAGTGTCGCGGCTGCAACCTGCAGGACTGGTGACACGAAGGCGTACCGAATCGCCTACACAAGCGAAGGCAGATGTTGATGCGGATCCGGGACTAACAATTGTTGTCAGTCCGCTCCATAAATAGGACGCATTAGCTGAAGAACTGGATGCGCTCAACTGAATGTTGCTGCATCCACAGAATGGAACGATAGGAGCAATAGTAATGCTTGGGCGCGGGTTAACAGTAATAATGAAATATCCGGTGTCTACACATGTACCGGCTCTTCCAATTACCGTGAATAATGTTGTTGTAGCCGGACTAAGCACTTGTTGTGCAGCTGTTGAGTCGGTAAAAACATACGCTGGTGCTGCTGACCAACTGTATTGGGTGTAATTATTTGCTGTAATTGAAGTACTTGCGCCCTCGCAGATTACCGCCTGGCCATTGATGACCAATGGTGAATTGTTTTGTATGTTGAAAGTCGTTGTAAGCGTATCCCTGCAACCGGTAACGCCATCATTAACAATCACGGTATAATTATAGGAACTTGCCACACCTTGTAAAAAGGTAACATTGATAACAGAGGAGTCGCTGTTGGCACTGTTTATCGTCGATAAAGAAGGAGAAGTAGACCAGGAATAGGTAGAACCGGCTCCTGCGCCGGTTACAGTGAAGGTGTTTATTGGGTTGGGATCTGTCACACACAAACTAGGAACTGACGCAGTAATTGATGGGCGCGGACGCACAGTTACATTTGTACAACTGGCCGTTGAACTGCAACCGGCAGCATCTGTAACGGTAACACAAAACGATTGGGAGGTAGTAGCTGTTAGTATCGGGTTTGGAGCATTGGCATTGCTGAGTCCGGTGCCGGGCAACCAATTATAGGTGAACGGGCCACTTCCTGCTGTTACCGTTGCAGTGAGGGAAACAGGAGTGTTGTAACACGCTGTAATAGCCGGCGTGGTAGTAACTGAAGGCCGAGGATTTACAGTAACGAGTGAAGTAGCCGTATTTGTACAACCAAATGCATCAGTAACTGTTACCGTGTATGGATATGTTGATCCGGGAGGAAGTCCGCTGACCGTTGTGGAAGAACACGTCACACAGCTGATAGTTCCACTACCATTCCATAAATAAAAATAGCCTGGATTTCCGCCAACAGCCGCAACGGATAAAGTAGCGTTTTGACCTTCGCATATTACCTGTGAAGTTGAGGCTGTGAGGAGCGGTTGCGGATTAAGATCGATGAAGGTTGTTGTGGTATCGCTACCACAGACGCCATCCGCTATTAATGTAATCTGATAAAAAGTTTGCGGTCCACTAAACGTATGACTTACCGCTTGCCCGTTTGCAATGTTGTTAACTCCTGAATTCGGATCACCAAAGTTCCACATCCAATCGGTTACATTGGGATCTGAATACGGTGGATCTGGTAGAACTTCCGCACTGCCGGTAAAAAATACAGTACTTCCCACACACGATTGGTTAGGACTAAAAGAGATATTGGCAATAAGTTCCTGTGCAATTATATCCTGACTTACAGTTTTACAGCCACATTCAGCATTGCAAACTCGAAGCGTGACCGTATGCGTACCGGGCGTTGTAAAAACAATATTGGTATCTGCTCCAGAAGATGGTATGCTTGCTCCGTTGTCGATGGTCCATTCGTAGGTAATATTCGTTCCACCTAATAATGTGGATGTATTGTCAAGTTGAACGTTTAACGGTACACAACCGTAGGATGGGTTGGTGTTGAAATTTGCCGAAGGTCTTCCTACGATGGCGTTGTTTATAGATGTTGCTTCGATGCTAAAGGCTTCCTGATTACCACTCGCGCCGTCCACCATTATATAATAAGTCGTGCCTGCGGTGGTATTAAACGTTATTGCCATTGAGCCACCTGTTACCGAACTGCCGGTGGTACAATTGCCGGTTGTAGTTAATGCTCCGCAAGTTCCTGTAAAAATTTCCATTTCCAGTCCGGGGTTATTCCCAATATTAGTCACGGAAACCGTCGTTGAGCCGTTGGAAACAGCGGTTAGAGTAAACCAGACGTTATTAGTTACCACTCCGTCGCCGCAACTAATGGTCTCGCCCGGGCCTGCGTTTGCTCCCTGCGTAGTACTTGGCACAATACTATTGGCGCATAACTGAACGGCATTAGCGCAATTGTTTTGAGCCACCGAACGGCCGTAACTACCTGCAATACACAGCGTGATTAGAATAAAAAGACGACGTAACATGGAAACAGGTAACTTCGGTTGGTGATTTTGGCTCGTTTTCGCACAAAAATGAGGCGCGAAAGCTTCACGGTTGTACGGAGGACTTCACTCATTGTTACGTCCGTCAACTTTTGGGAAATGGAATTAGTGGTGGCTGAAGAAATCGTATTTTAGCTCTCTGTCGTGAAAAAAAGCATTTCCCAGCCGATTGAATTGGTTCGCACTGTTACGCCTTCCCGGCTGATCAATAGTGCAAAAGTGATGGCCGGATATTGGTGGTCGCGTTTTACCGGACATACATTTCATCCGGGATTACCGATGAGCATCGCTGTGGAGCCAACGACATCCTGTAATTTACGGTGTCCGGAATGTCCGAGCGGTCTGCGGTCGTTTACTCGACCAACCGGCATGTTGGATCCGGCGTTGTTTGAAAAAATTGTTCGCGAAACGAATCGTCACGTCCAATACCTCACGTTTTATTTTCAGGGAGAGCCTTTTCTTCATCCTCACTTTTTGGATTTGGTCAAGATAGCCCGCAAGTATAATCTGTACACTATTACTTCGACCAATGGACATTTTTTGGACGAAGAAACGGCTATCAAAACCATTGAATCGGGTTTGAATAAACTCATTATTTCGGTGGATGGTGCAACACAGGACACCTATCAACAATATCGTATCGGTGGATCGCTGGAAAAAGTTGTACAAGGTGCTTCCAGAATTATTGCTGCCAAGCGAAAATTAAACTCCGGTTTGCCGCGAGTTGTATTGCAGATGCTCGTAGTTCGTCCCAATGAGCACGAAAGGAACTCTGTGATACAGTTGGGAAAAGAAATTGGAGTAGACGAAACTGTTTTCAAGACGGCGCAGGTGTATGATTTCGAAAATGGCCATTCGCTGATTCCTGAGGATTCACGCTACGCGCGGTACACGAAGCAAGCGGATGGTAAATGGAAAATTAAAAACAACCTGGACGATCATTGCTGGAAGATGTGGCACTCGTGTGTTATCACCTGGGATGGGAAAGTAGTGCCTTGCTGTTTTGATAAAGATGCTAAGCACGTAATGGGCGATCTTCATCAGCAATCGATGCGTGAGGTATGGAATTCCTCTGCTTACCGGCAGTTCAGGGAGCAATTGTTCAAAGGGAGAAAAGAGATGGAGATTTGTAAGAACTGTACGGAAGGTATGACGATATTTGAGTGAGTGGCTATAGTAATAAACGTACAATAAATGATTTGATATCGTCTAAGTTGTTATTTTTACTCTCCTAATATTATGGCGATCATGAATTGTATTGGAATCATCCCTGCACGTTATGGCTCCACCCGTTTTCCCGGCAAACCGCTGGTAAATATTAACGGGAAGTCCATGATTCAGCGAGTGTATGAGCAATGCTTGAAGAGTACACGTTTGAGCAAAGTTGTTATCGCTACCGATGACGAACGGATTGTCAAGCACGTAGCCGAATTTGACGGACATGTGGTGATGACATCTCCTCAGCATCTTAGTGGAACGGATCGTTGTGCAGAAGTTATTATGAAGGAATCGTCCAAGTGGGACGCGGTAATTAATATTCAAGGCGATGAGCCGTATATTCATCCGGAGCAGATCGATCTGTTGTGCAGCTGTTTCGAATTACAAGATGTAAATATTGCTACGCTTGTCAAGAAAATCAATTCGCCGGAGGAGCTTTTTAATCACAACAATGTGAAGGTGGTGATGAACAGGCGTAAAGAAGCTATTTATTTTAGCCGCTCGCCGATTCCATATAACCGAAATTTTCCGGAAGAGGAATGGCTAAAGCACTCGACATATTATAAACACATTGGGATATACGGCTACCGCACAACTGTGCTTTCGGAAATATCAAAACTATCGAAAACTAATCTGGAGGTAACAGAATCACTCGAACAGCTGCGTTGGATAGAAAACGGATATGCGATTCACGCGGCTGAAACAACTCTGGAGAGTTTAGCCATTGATACACCGGAAGATCTGGAAAAGGTGAAAGCCTAGTACTTTTTCTGAATATCTATTTAGGATCCCAGCCCCGACTTGTAAAAAGCAAGACAACGTTCACGCGCCTGTTTGTAATCTACCATTCTTTTTGCGTAAGTCAGCTCTTGAAATTCAGGCACCCACTTTTTGATGTAGCGAAAATCCGGGTCAAACTTTTTCGTTTGTTCATCCATATTGAATATCCGGAAGTAAGGTGCTGCATCCACACCTGTACCTGCACTCCATTGCCAGCCGCCGTTGTTGCTGGCTAATTCGAAGTCGAGCAATTTCTGCGCGAACCAGCTTTCACCCCAGCGCCAGTCGATCAATAAAAATTTCGTAAGAAACGAAGCGGTGATCATGCGCACGCGGTTATGCATAAAACCGGTAGCGGCAAGTTCACGCATACCTGCATCGACAATCGGGAATCCCGTCTGACCTTTACACCATAAGTCAAATTCTTTTTCGTTATTGCGCCATGTCAAGCGGTCGTACTGTGGCTTGAAAGAGCGCTCCACCACATGTGGGAAGTGCCAAAGAATCATCTGGTAAAACTCGCGCCAGATCAATTCGTTGAAGTATTTATCACTTAACGAAAAAGTATGTTGTGCTAATTGGCGGATGCTGATGGTACCGAAGCGAAGATGGACTCCAAGTTGAGAAGTACCGCGAATACCGGGAATATCCCTTTGGTCGCCGTAATTCTTGATCAGATCGTCAGAAACTGTATCGGGTGGAAATTCTACACCCTCATCATTGAAACCGATTTCCTTGAGCGATATTACAGGTCTAGGAGAAGATTGTACAAAAAAGTCGCTGCTAAGGTTGTAGTTATAGGATTTAAGATCATTGGCTGTCAGACGGCTCCTCCATTTTTTCATGTAGGGTGTGTACACGGTGTATGGAGTACCATCGTCTTTCACCACTTCCGACTTTTCAAAGATCACCTGGTCTTTGAACGTCTGAAAACTGATATCGTGTTGTTGCAGCATTTCACCAATTTGACGGTCGCGTTGCTGCGCGTAAGGCTCGTAGTCGTGGTTGGTAAAAACGTGCTTCACTTTTTTCTCAGCGACGATTTTCTTCCAGATGTCGATGGGTTTGCCGTGATAAACGCGAAGCGAAGCGCCAAACTTTTGAAGTTCCTCGTTCAGCCGAACCAGTTGACGGTGGATGAAGATCACTCGACGGTCTTTTTTATCGGCAAGCTTGGAGAGAATATCCTCATCAAAAATAAAAATCGTTTGCACGGGCAGACCTGCTTTTAGTGCGTGATAAAGTCCTGCGTTATCATGAAGTCGAAGATCGCGGCGAAACCAAAAATAAGTGTGCATGTAGTTGGGTTAAGAAAGCGTTGATAAAGAGAAACCGGTTGGTTATCGTAAATGGTGGTGGAGTGATTTTTCAAGCGTCGGGTAATCAAATTGAAAACCGCCGGAAATAATTTTATCGTTGGATACGCGCTGGCCTTCGAGTACTAGTACCGATTGTTCTCCCAAAAGCGTTTTAAATATGAGCGAAGGGATGGCAATCGGCCAGACAGGACGATGAAGGGTTTTGCCAATCGCTTTAACAAAGTCACAGTTGCGTGTAGGAGCTGGAGCAACGGCGTTATAAGTGCCGATCATTGCTATATTGTCAATAGCATAAACAAATAAGCGCGCGAGATCGTGGCTGTCGATCCAGGAAATAAATTGTTTTCCGGAACCGTAAGGAGCACCGACCATCCATTGTACAGGGCGTGACATGACCGGTAATGCGCCATCGTTTTTATCGATGACAAATCCAATTCGAAGAATGGTGAGACGGGTAGAAGGACTTTTAAGGGTGTGGAGCGACTGTTCCCAAGCCACGCAGGTGTCGGCGAGAAATCCTTTTCCGGCAGGTTGATCTTCACTTACGATTACCTCGCCGGTATTGCCGTAGTAGCCGGTCGCGCTGGCGGCGACAATGGTTGAAACCGAATGAGGAATTATGCGCAATTGTTCTGCCAGGAAATTTGAAGAGCGCGTTCTGCTCTCGAGGATTTCACGTTTGCGGTTTGGTGTCCATTTTTTATCAGCGATACCTGCGCCTGCGAGGTGTACGATGGCGGTTACTCCGTCCAGTGCTCGGGGATCAAATTCATTTTTATCAGGATTCCAACGATAGCTGGCTTCGAAACGGGGGTCGCTCATCGTTGATCGGCTGAGCGCCACCACTTGAAATCCGGACTTTCGTAATTCTTCGGCCACCTTGGCGGCAATCATGCCGCTGGCTCCTGTGATCAATACCCGCTTTTTATCCATCATCTTATATGAAGTGACAATTTACTCCACTTTTTTGTTTTCGTTTTTTATCAAATAAACGGATTAAGTAGCTTCGCCAATTAAATCTTAAATTGTTTGGTTATGAAAATGGATTCGGGTTCTGCTTTATTTCTAGTGTTTGTCGTTTCAGGCGTTGGCATGCTGCTGGTGCGGTTGTTAAAAGCGCGAAAAAGCGGTTTGGCTGCCCTTAAATTGGAAACTATCAATCTGGGATTGTATTCCTTTATGTGTGGGAGCTTGATTTTCTTTGTTCTTACGACTAAGTCGGCTGATACCAGGCTTATGGATCCACTTTGGATGATTTTACTGGTGGTAGTTTTTATGATGGGCTTCAGTTTGCGGTTTTTCGCCTTGTTCCGGATGATGGGTTACCTTTTTGGGGGGAACAGTCAGGAAAAAAAATAAGCGATTTTTTTACTTTTATTGGAAGCATTCTTGGGTCCGGTTCAAAGTAATCATCAAGAAGCCGCATTTTTTCAAATAATTGTATATCAATAAATTGCAATAAATTAAGGCAGGTAATTGGTCTTAAAATAGTTGGGTGGATTGCTTCCGGCGGTACGTCAACAAAAAATCGCTGATAAGATATTTTACCTCCTATTTGGATAAATTGAAAAAATCCGTACTTTTGCAACCCCTCCGGGGAAACCTTTTCCATTCCAAAACCCTTAAAAATCAAGGTAAAAGTGGACGCATTGAGTTACAAAACGGTTTCGTTGAACGAAAAAACCGTAAAAAAAGAGTGGGTAGTTGTTGATGCTACCGATATGGTTGTTGGACGTTTGTCTACTCAGGTCGCTATGATCCTGCGTGGCAAGAACAAACCCAGCTTTACACCGCACGTTGATTGTGGTGATAACGTAATTATCATCAATGCCGGCAAAGTCCGTTTCACGGGCAGCAAGCTGGCGGATAAAGTATATGTACGTCACACGGGTTATCCGGGCGGACAGCGTTTTGCTTCTCCGAAGCAAGTGCTGAGTACGCATCCTGAGCGTGTTTTGGAAATGGCTGTTCGCGGCATGCTTCCAAAAGGTCGTTTAGGTCGCGCTCTGTTCCGTAACCTGTACGTTTATTCCGGCAGTCAGCACCCGCACGAAGGCCAACAGCCAAAGTCAATTAAAATAGCCTAACCTCTGATCTGAATATTACGCCATGATCCATACCATCGGCAGAAGAAAAACCTCCATCGCCCGCGTGTACGTCACGCCGGGTAACGGCAACATCACGGTAAATGACCGTGATTACAAAGTTTATTTCCCGGTTGGTCCGCTGCAGTACGTTTGTACGCAAGCGCAAACCACGGTAAATGCAGCGAACTCCTACGACATCACGGTAAACGTGATGGGCGGCGGAATCCGCGGGCAAGCAGAAGCGATCCGTCTCGGTATTGCTCGTGCGCTTGTTAAAGCCAATGAAGAGAACAAATCGCTGCTCCGCAAGGAAGGCCTTATGACCCGTGACCCGCGCATGGTTGAACGTAAGAAGCCAGGTCAGCGCAAAGCTCGTAAGCGTTTCCAGTTCTCCAAGCGCTAATCCAATTCTTCGAATTCTCACGCAACAGCTATACATCATTCAATGTCTAGAGTCACTTATCAAGAACTGCTCGATGCAGGCGCACACTTCGGTCACCTGAAGAGCAAGTGGAACCCGAAAATGGCCCCATACATTTTCATGGAGACCCGTGGTATCCACATTATCGACCTGAACAAAACCGTCGCCAAAATCGACGAAGCAGCAAGCGCACTGAAGCAGATTGCCAAGTCAGGTAAAAAGATTCTTTTCGTCGCTACTAAAAAGCAGGCGAAAGAAATCGTTGCCAACGCTGCTACCAAGGTCAATATGCCGTACATCGTTGAGCGCTGGCCGGGTGGAATGCTGACCAACTTCGCTACCGTTCGTAAGTCGGTGAAGAAGATGGGTCAGTACGAAAAGATGGAAACAGATGGAACGTTCTCTAATATTTCTAAAAAAGAGCGTTTGATGATCACCCGCGCTAAATCCAAGATGGAGCGTTTCCTGGGTAGTATCTCTGACCTTTCTCGTCTTCCAGCTGCCGTATTCATTATCGACCTTAATAAAGAGCACATCGCTGTTGCTGAAGCGCATAAATTGAACATCCCTACGTTCGGTATCGCTGACACCAACACCGATCCTTCACAAGTTGATTTTGCAATTCCGGCTAACGACGATGCAACCAAGTCAATTTCATTGATCATGGAAACGATGATCAAAGCAATTGAAGAAGGTCTCTCAGAACGCAAGATGGATAAAGACGCTGACAAGGAAAAAGAAGAGGAGGAAGTAACCGAAGGTACTGCTGAAGGACAAGCGGATACTGAAGCTGAAACCGAAGCGTAATTTCAAACAGATTATTTATTAAGATTTATAGTATACAATTCAATGACAATGACTGCTATCAGTGCTGCCGATGTAAACAAGCTCCGCCAGATGACCGGCGCGGGCATGATGGATTGCAAAAAAGCCCTCACCGAAGCTAACGGTGACTTTGAAGCTGCTATTGATTTACTCCGTAAAAAAGGTCAGAAAATCGCCGCTAACCGTCAGGATCGCGAAGCGAAAGAAGGATATGTGTTCGGTAAGATTTCTTCTGATTCCAAGCACGGTGCTATCGTTTCTATTTGCTGTGAAACTGATTTCGTAGCAAAGAACGCTGACTTCGTTAAGTTTGGTGAATCTATCTTAGATCTTGCAATGGCTAATAAGCCTGCAACCATCGATGAGTTGAAAGCACTTTCACTGGGAAGTACCACGGTTGCTGAAGCATGTGTGGAGCAGATGGGTAAGATTGGTGAAAAGATCGAAGTGGTCGACTATCAGATTGTCAACGCAGATAAAGTGATCGCCTACAATCACCCTGGCAATAAATTGGCTGCAATGATCGGCTTTAATGTTGCTGTTTCTGAAGATGTAGCAAAAGATATCGCCATGCAGGCAGCTGCAATGGCTCCTGTAGCTATTGACAAG
>JBEGUX010000039.1:0-5641 GCA_041178685.1 Bacteroidota bacterium | reverse complement strand
CAATCCACGTGATTGAATAAATAACTCTAAATCCTCCAGCCTGCTTTTAATCAGCTCACCCAATACGATTAATTCCTCCTCTGCATATTGGTCATTCTCGATTCGCGTAAGCATAATCAAGCCGCGATTCATTTTAGTCAAACGGTTGATCGCATCCAATGTAGCATGTACTTGCTCTAATTGCTCCGGTCGAAGATTATCGGATTGTAAAAGGAGTTCCAACTTAGATCGGATGATCGCGAGCGGTGTTTGTGTTTCATGCGACATGTTCTCCGTAAACTCTTTCAAATTGCGATAGTCGCTGTTTACTTTTTCAGTGAGCTTAGTCAGCTCTTCATTCAATGCGTTAAACTCATCCACGCGCGATGGCTCAAAACTGACTTTCCCTCCGCGCTGCAAATCAAACTTCTTGAGAGTGTCCAACGCCTTGTAGAAAGGGCGCCAGATGGAAGAAGAAAAATAACGGTTCAAAAAATAAAAACAAGCTATGATATCAATAGCTACCAGAATGAAAGTAATCGTCAATCCGCTAACCAGTTCATTGTTTTGTGTAAGGCGTTGTGAAATGGAAATGCGATACGCTTCTCCAAGAATTTGCTGTTCGTATGTCATAATTCGAAAAGAGATCATTCCCTCCTCGTATTCGTCATAGCGTATCGTATCTCGTAATTGAACTTTAAATGTTGAAAAGCGATCGATGGGTTCAACCTGAATATTGTCGCCGATTGAAAAGGCTAATCCTTGTAAATCGGGTTGAGAAATAATCTGTTGTTCGATACGCAGTTTGGTATACAACATGTGTTCTGTTGTTTCCGTGTCGATAAGGTAGATGACACGGTATGCCAAAAACACACTACTCACCAAAAGTAACGCAAGCGCTACAACAATATAAAAACGGTTGGTGAGATTCAGCAGTTTCATTCAGCGGAAAACTTATAACCTACTCCATAAACAGATTTAATATAGTCGTTACCACCACAATCAATAATCTTTTTACGAAGGTTTTTGATATGACTGTAAATGAAGTCAAAAGAATCAGCGATGTCTGCATGGTCGCCCCAAAGGTGCTCGGCAATAGCCTCTTTAGTTAGTACACGGTTAGGATTATTGATCAGATAAACCATTAACTCGTGTTCTTTCTTTGTAAGGCTGAGCATCTTTTCTCCGATGTACATCACCATCTCATCCGGAATTAATTTTACTTCATGAAATACTAATGCCTTGCGCTCCTGAGATGAGCGGCGACGCGTAACAGATTTTATTCTTGCGATGAGCTCCGGCATGTGAAATGGCTTGGTGATATAATCATCAGCTCCGATATTCAACCCGGTCAAACGATCGTCCAATGAATTCCGCGCACTGATAATTAGAATACCGGTAGCATGATCTTTTTGCTGCATTGCTTCAATTACTTTGAATCCACTTCCGTCCGGCAATCCGATATCCAATAGTATACAATCGTAATCATGCGCTGCAATATGATGCAAAGCAGCGTCTAATGTTTCGGCTTTATCGCAGCGCATTCCCGTTCCCGTTAGGTAATCAGCGATGGAGCTTAATAGCTCCTTTTCATCTTCGACAATCAGAATATTCATTTTGGATATTAAATTGAGGGTGGTCTAAAAAAGGGAATTATCAAATTTAAGAAAGCTATCGCGATAATTGACACAAAATCATTCTCCTGGTCGCTATTTCAGAATAAGTACAGAATTTAATTGGTAAATTGCGCCTGAAGGGCCGGATAACTTCATTCGGCTAACTAAGTAAATTATCTCATCATGAAAAAAACAATACTTATCGCAGCTCTTACCTGCGGAATGTTTACTTTATTAACGGCAGAAGTTATGAATGACTCTGGTCAAGCAGGTGCGGTTGGCTCTCCCGGTGAAGGAACCTGTTGGAATGGATGTCACAACTCCTTTGCTCTTAATTCTGGTGCAGGAAGCATAGAGTTACGCACCGGCACTACTAACAACGAATACGTTCCCGGACAAACGTATTCTATGACATTTAAGGTCGCATATCCTGGTCGAAGTCTTTTTGGGATGGGTCTTGAGGCGCTCAATTCTGTAAATACCAACGCCGGATCACTCGTTATCACGGATGCTGCCCGTACACGCATATTAACATCTAATCTAGCTGGGTCAGTAGGCCGCAAAAGTGTTACACATACACTTAATGGTGGCACCAGCGCCGATTCTATGCTTTTTAATTTCAACTGGGTTGCACCGGCTGCCGGTACCGGAAATGTAACTTTCTATTTTTGCGGAAACGCTGCCAATGGCAACGCAACTTCTGCAGGCGACTACATTTATCAAGGTACTACTGTTTTGACAGAAAGAAATACTACGGGTATTGAACCCATAGAAAGTAATATTGATGTCAATGTTTTCCCATCTGTAATCAACGATGAAATGAATATTCGTTGTCAACCAGCCGTAACTGGAATTATTTCCATTCAGCTTTTTGATCTTCAAGGTAAATTAGTGCGTAGCGAATCTTCTTCAGCAACTGCTCAGCAAGAGCTTACAACGACATGGAACGGACTTTCGTCGCTTGGAAAAGGAACGTACTTGTTGAATATTCAATCAGGAGAACGATCTGTGGTTAAACGGATCATCATTCAATGATTTTAAAAAGGCGGCATAATTGTCGCCTTTTTTATTTTGTACCTATGAGAACATTGTCACTATTACTTGGAGTATCTCTAATTTCTTCATGTGCCTACAATAGTGGAGAAGATATAGTTGGACCCGAGCCTTGCCAGGATACAACAGGTGCTATTTCTTTTGCCAATGATATACAGTTAATAATGAATGGAAGCTGCGGCGGACAAAATACCGCATGTCATGGACAAGGAAATCCAACAGGTGTAGATTTATACGACTATAACGGAGTATACAATCAAACCTTGTTTGATAATCCGCTCGTGAGTTCCATCACGCACGATGGCAACTATAATGAAATGCCCAAAGGCGGTGGAAAACTCAGTGATTGTAAAATCAATTTAATCAGTGCCTGGATTAATAGAGGCGCACAGAATAATTAACTTTGAGCCATGAAATCGATTATTAAATTATTGTTTCTGGTTGGCGGAATGTTCTGCCTTGTAACCACTCATGCACAAGACCTTCTCAGCGAAATCGGAGGAGACGAGAAACCGGCGAAAGAATTCAGTACCGCTGCTTTCAAATCCACGCGACTAATCAATTTCCATACGCTGGAAACCGTTGGCCCAAAAACACTCGACTTCCGCATTTCACACCGTTTCGGTCCGGTAAATAGCGGCTCGTACGATGCGTGGGGAATCGATGGTCCTGCCAGTATTCGTCTTGGTTTAGAATACAGTTATGACGGTCGTTTTATGTTTGGTATCGGACGAAGCTCTTACGAGAAGATGGTAGATGGATTTCTGAAATTCCGCCTGCTACGACAAACTACCGATAACACTATGCCTATTAGCGTAACCTTGTTTAGTGCTGCCTATCGTACGGCTTTGAGAGATCCAGGTGCTGCCATCGGAATCGACAAATACTATTACAATGTTAATCGCTACTCCTACTGCCATCAAATTATTATCGGTAAAAAATTCAGTCCGGGATTCTCCTTGCAAATTGCACCGTGGTTTGTTCACTACAATCTGGTCGATAATATTACCGACAAAAATGACGCTTACGGATTATCTGCTGCAACGCGTATTAAGTTTTCTAAACGATCTGCATTCACTCTTGAATATGCATGGCGCTATCCAAACAATTTTGTTCTTGATAAAGACAAATACCATAACAGTTTCAGTATTGGTTACGAATTGGAAACCGGCGGACACGTCTTCCAGGTTCACCTGACCAACTCCTTCGGTATTGTGGAAAATCAATTTCTCGCACGTACCACAGACAGTTGGAGCGATGGCGGCATCCATCTTGGATTCAACATCTCCCGTGTATTTACATTACCGGCCGGTGGCGATAAAGACAAATGGTAATAAGTTTATTCTAACAAAAAACCCGATGTTACCATCGGGTTTTTTTATTGTCCTTCAGTTTGGTTGAACTATACGTGACCGAATTGCTTTGCCTCAAGATTCAACCATTCCAATGCAGTTCCGCTGAGTAATCGCTCTTTCAATCGATCATCATAGGGCATTTCTTTAATTAATTTTCCGGGCGACAATTCACCAAGCGGAAATGGATAGTCTGTTCCTAACGCAATCCGCTCCGGCCCCATGAATTTCACCAGATAATCCAACATGACCGGATCGTGTACGAGTGAATCCAGATAAAACTGCTTGAGATATTTGCGTGGATCGTGAGGATTATCCACTGCAACAAGATCCGGTCGAACATGATAGCCGTGTTCGATACGTCCGAAAGTAGCAGGGAAAGATCCGCCGCCATGTGCAAATGCTACACGCAAGTTCGGAAGTCGTTCAAAGATTCCTCCGAAAATCATAGAGCAAATCGCCAGCGATGTTTCGGCAGGCATTCCAACCAGCCATGGCAACCAATACTTATTCATCTTTTCCTTGCCCATCATGTCCCAAGGATGAACAAATATGGATGCGCCTAATTCCTGTGCAGCTTCAAAAAACGGAAACAGAGCCGGCTCGTTAAGGTTCCATTCGTTAACGTGTGAGCCGATCTGAACGCCACGTAACCCAATTTTCATACAGCGTTCGAGCTCGCGGATAGCAAGCTCGGGATGTTGTAATGGAACAGTGCCTAATCCTGCGAATCTGTTGGGATATCGATTAACGATATCGGCAATATGATCATTAAGATACATCGACACATCCAAAGCATCTTGTGGTTGTGCCCAATAGCTGAACATTACCGGAATGGTGGAAAGCACCTGAACATGCACACCATGATGATCGCACTCGCGCTGGCGCACCGATGGATCCCAGCAATTATCTTGAATCTCACGAAAAAACTTTCCATCAATCATCATACGTGCACAGCACGGCTTGTGATGATCGAGCGACACAAATCCACCGTAACCAAACTTGGATTTAAAATCAGGGAGTTTCTCCGGCAGGATGTGTGTATGAATATCAATTACCAGCATTGTATCGCTTGATCTTTTTTACTTCTTCCGATTTATTGATGTAGAATTGTGCCGACTGCTCATCACCCAGATTCCGGTAGGTTATACCCATTAAATAGTAAGGTGTTGGGTACTCCGGATCCTCTTTGATGGACTTTTGAAAATAACCTATGGCTGTTTCGTAGTTGCGTTTGGCGTTGGCGGTATGTTGTGCTGCATTGGCAGGATCGCTTTGTACGAGTTGTCGTTCGCCCTCCCCCATGACACCGTAAATGCTTGCCAGATTATTCAATGCGTGGGCATAGCGCGGGTTGTAACGAATAGCCAATTCAAACTGTCCCCTGGCTTCATCAAATCTATTGTTGTTGAATAGCAGATTTCCGTAGTTGTTGTGAGCTACCGCCTCCGTTGGATTAATCTCTAAAGATTTTTGAAAGTCCTTCTCCGCCTCCGCGAAATTTTTCATGGCAAACTTGATGTAAGCTCTACGTTGATAGGCATCTGCATATTTTGGATTAATGATAATTGCCGTATCCAGCTGCCGGATGGCGGTCAAATTGGAGGCAGCGGCTTTGGATGAATCGCCCAAATCCGCGAG
>JBEGUX010000038.1:0-4697 GCA_041178685.1 Bacteroidota bacterium | reverse complement strand
ATAGTATTACTCGAGTGAACTTACTACAGCTCATCCCTCGTTCTGGTAAATCTTATCAATCAATGCCTGATGACGCTCGGCAATTAACTTTCTTCTTAGTTTCAAGGTGGCGGTCAATTCGCCGCCATCAATGGTCCATTCATGTCCGACCAGTTCAAACCTTTTAATCTGCTCGTGCTGACTGAATGTCGCATTCAACTCCTCAACCTCACGTGCAATTCGTTCGACAACTTCAGGACGCGCTACCATTTCAGCGTGGGTAGTATAAGGAATAGATTTTATCTCGCACCACTTCTGAAGGTGAGCAAAAGCCGGAACTATCAATGCTGCCGGGAATTTACGGTTCTCACCGATGACCATGATCTGCTCAATGAACTGGGACTCCTTGAATTTATTTTCCAGTGCCTGAGGAGCAATATATTTTCCGCCCGATGTTTTAAAAATTTCTTTTTTACGGTCTGTAATTTTCAGGAAGTGATTGTCGATGAAAACTCCGATATCGCCCGTATGGAACCAACCTTCGTTATCAATGACTTCCTGTGTAAGATCAGGGCGATTGTAGTAGCCCATCATTACATTTGGGCCTTTGCAGATAATCTCGCCATCATCCGCGATACGAACTGTAACACCTTTGATTACCGGACCAACCGTTCCAAAAGAAGTTCCTCTTGGCTCAAAATTATTGACGGAAATAATCGGAGAAGTTTCCGTTAGTCCATAGCCTTCGAGCACCGGAATTCCTGCTGCCCAAAAAACGCGAGCGAGTCGCGGTTGTAACGCAGCACCTCCGCTAACGATTACGCGGGTATTTCCACCCAATGCCTCGCGCCATTTTGAAAAAATAATCTTTCGCGCAAGTTTCAATTGCGACTCGTACAAAAATCCATTCTTGCCATCCAACTCATAGCGCAAACCAAGATTAAGTGCCCAGAAAAATAGCATTTTCTTGATGCCGGTAAGTTCTTTTCCTTTATCGACAATCTTGTCGTAGACTTTTTCCAACAAGCGCGGTACAGCAGAAAACACCTGTGGATGAATCTCTTTCAGGTTATCGGAAATTTTGTCCATGCTCTCGGCGTAGTAAACCGAAACACCAAGATATTGGTAGAGATACGTCAGTACACGCTCATAGCTGTGGCAAAGCGGAAGGAAACTAAGTGCGCGATCGTTATGATCAACCGGTGGTAAATGCTCCACTGCAATTACATTGGAAACAACATTATCGTGGGAAAGCATTACACCCTTGGGAACACCTGTAGTTCCCGAGGTATAAAGAATTGTTGCGCAATCGGCTGGAGAAACTGCATTACGCCTTTGATTCAGCTCATCTCGATAATTGCCTTTACGACCAGCTTCAAGCACTTCAAACCAATGTGCTGCATTAGCGATGCGATCAAAAGAATAGATTTCGGACAATGTAGGAACTCCGCTTCGGATGTTGTCTACTTTTTTATAGAGCGACTCATCTCCGGCAAAAACCATCTTGGCTCCGCAGTCGTTAAGAATAAACCGGATTTCAGACTCGCTGAGTGTAGTATAAATTGGAACGTTTATTACGCCCACCTGCATCATACCGACATCTGCAAAATTCCACTCCGGACGATTGGCGGAAATCATCGCCACTTTGTCGCCGGGTTTCAATCCTAGAGCCAAAAGCCCCATGCTAAACTCATCCGAAAAACGAAGGAAATCCTCCGTTGAATACGTTTTCCAGGCACCATTTTCCTTGCCGGCAAATGCATCCTTTTTGGGATAATTTTCCGCCTGATGGTGGATGAATTCAAACAATCGCGTGACTTTCATACGATTTCTTAAGACTCCGAATATACATAGCTACGACACTTAAATTACGAAAAAAAAAGCTGTTTTCCACCT
Organism: Bacteroidota bacterium; assembly: GCA_041178685.1. Lineage (GTDB taxonomy): Bacteria > Bacteroidota > Bacteroidia > AKYH767-A > 2013-40CM-41-45 > Pollutiaquabacter. Next base: position 2,822 of record JBEGUX010000038.1, on the reverse strand, counting down.
TTATTATTAACAACGCAAGCGTTCCAACTTAAATTGTTTCAGCGAACAAAAACAGGACAGATACGTTGAAGTAAATTGGGCGGAATCCGCTTTAATTAATACGACAGCAATGCATTTTGAAAACGAGTTGACACGCACCTTAGGAATTCGCCATCCACTTGTAATGGCACCTATGTTTTTAATAACCAACGAGGCGATGATGAAGGCGGCGATGTCGGCTGGCATTTTAGGTTGTTTTCCAAGCCTGAATTACCGGGATACTGAAAAACTGGATGGGTTGCTACAAACATTGAATGATTACCGATCCGGCTTACCCAATAATCACGGATCCTACGGTGTAAATCTGATCGTGCAAAAGACCAACATTTGGCTGGAAAAGCATCTTGCCATCTGCGTCGATCGAAAAGTTCCAGTCTACATCACATCTTTGGGAAATCCTAAAGAGGTGATCACAGCCGCTCATTCCTACGGCGCAAAAGCTTTCTGCGACGTCACCAATCTTGAACATGCCCGAAAATGCTACGACTTGGAGTGCGATGGTTTTATTGCCGTAGGACAAGGCGCCGGCGGACATGCGGGCCCATTTCCAACTTCGCTTTTAGTTCGAACTCTTAGAAAAAACTTCCCTGACAAGCCGGTTATGGCAGCAGGTGGCATTAGCGATGGACATGGCATATTGAGTGCATTGGCTGCAGGCGCATCTGCTGCATACTGTGGCACGCGATTCATAGCATCCTATGAATCAAGCGTTTCAGAGGATTATAGTAAAGCGATTATTGAATCAGGAATGGAAGATATTGTTCTGACAGACCGCATAAGTGGTACACCAATCACCATCATTAATACACCATACGTACAGAAAATAGGCCTCCACCAAAACCGCGTTGAACGTTATCTGAGTAAAAATCCAAAAACGAAAAAGTTCTTTAAAATGCTGGTCCAAAAACGCGGTTGGAACTGGTTGGAGAAAGCTCTAGTTCCCGGTAGTTATCAAAACTTATGGTGCGCCGGACAATCTGTCGAACTTATCGAAAACAGTAAGCCCATTCAAGAAATTGTTACCGAAATGGTCTCAGATCTTGAACGGGCTTATAATGAGCTTTCCGGCATGCACCGGAGCTGAACTTGACTATTTTTTTATCACTTTAAATATCCGCTGATCGGCACCTGCAACCAATCGGCAGCAATAAAGTCCATTTGGCAAAAACGACAAGTCGATATTTTCGCGCACTGTTCCTGAGGTGACTTTTAGCGTTGTAGACCGCACCATTCTTCCCTGCACGTCTGTGATAACGAGTGAACACTGCTGTCCAGTTAAACCTGTGGACATGATATTGAATTCATCACGGAATGGATTTGGGTAAACACTGACCTTGCCCTGTAATTCACTTTCATTAACACTAGTTAATGAATTGTTTTCCAGCTGAATATTATCTAAAAGCAAGTTGTTTCCAAAATCATTAATGTTCACAAATTTCAAGATGACTTGCTGTCCGGCAAATGGCGTAAGGTCGATGGTATCTTTCCTCCAATCGGTCGCTGCACTTGGGTACCAATCCGAAGAGCTTTGCGGGGCAGAAGCCAGAGCGGCACCAATTTTCTGATATCCCGTAGGAATAAAAGTGGCACCGCAGTCCGAGCTGATCTCCACTTTAAGACCATCGTCATATCCGGAAGAATAAACAGCATACGCTAAATCAAATGTGACCATCGGATTAGTTGCAGTCGACAAATCAGCTACCAACGTTACCAGCTTATCCTCTGCTCCGGTATTGTTGTAACTGAAATTATCGAACCAGGCGGCTTCCGTCTGGTTACCATCGCTACCGGTAATTGATGTAATCCGTTCCCAGAAATAGGTCGTTCCTGAGGATTCGACTGCCCATCCGTCAGGTGGGAATGCCGTACCGGAAAAGTCCTCTGCGAATGGTAGTACACCGGAAAGCCCGGTGGTAATGGTAAATGATAGTGTATTGTTAAGATTGTTTAGATCGCCCGACATATTAACAGCAACATCAACCGTATACGTTCCGGCAACTGAAAAATCAATGGGTAGGGTAAACTGGAAATTGACGCTTGCACCTTGAACAATAGAGCCGTTAAATAGCTCTGTAATTGGCGTACCGCCATTAACGGAATACGACAACTGGCAAGTGGATATTGTTTGTATTCCAGTATTCTGAAGTTCTACCGTAAGCGGTACTGCTGCAAGATTTTGACAGGGATAAAGAACGCCCGGCAACGGAGAAACCGGACGAATGAGTGCAACGTCGCTGGCGAGATTACAGTTAATTAGTCCAGGAGCTTTTTGGATAGCTATAATACGGCGACCTACACCAAATGTCGGCCCAACCGCTGCAACACTAAACCATTCTTCGGTATTTGCAGGAATAGCGAGGCTGATAGAAGTATTGGCAGTAGTACCTACCTCTTCCATAAACTTGTCGCCAAGACGATATACTTTATAAGAAGTTGCGCCCGCAGAAGCATCCCAACTCAACTGCAACGTATCGACACACGCGAAGTCGACCTCAAGATTTTGAGGCTGAGGGAGAATCGACGCATATGCGAGATTAGCTGATGTTTCTGTACCGCGTGTTACGCGAACCACCACTTGATCGCTTGTAATGTTCGGAATCGTCCAAAGATATTGGCGTTCATTGCCGGATACCTGAGAAATTGGCGTCCAGTTTAGACCGCCGTCACCGGAGTAATCCAATGAAAAACCGGTCTGACTTCCTTCAGCATCCCATCGGAGTAATTCCTGTTCTCCGGGTACAAATCCTTCGCTACCGGAGGGATACGTCAGAGTAATACCATCT
>JBEGUX010000037.1:0-11562 GCA_041178685.1 Bacteroidota bacterium | reverse complement strand
ACCACCGGTTGGCCGCACAATGCTATGTACTTTTCCTCCAACAGCCACTATGGTTCCATGATTATCGATGTTGTTGGAGATCAATTAGACTGTAAATTCATGTCAACGTCCGGAACCATCCGTGACCAGTTCACCATTCAGAAATCCGGAAATGCTCCGCCACTTTCGGGAGAGTTTGCTTCAGGACTTAGTCGTCAGCTCTATCCGTCCAGCCCAATTTTTGACTTGGCGCTGTTCCCTAATCCGGTTGTTTACGAAGCTACCGTTCAGTTTAATCTCGATCGTCCCGCAAACATTTTGATGGAAGTTTACGATATGAACGGCCGCAGGATGAGTGGTTCGGGAAACGGAATGCAGTTACCGGAAGGCATGCATCAAATACCGCTTCCGGTGGATGTTGCTACACTGCCTCGCGGACTATATCTTCTCCGGATAACTTCCGGGGAGTTTTCTACAACCAAACGATTTGATGTGCAGTGATGAGCACTTCTCTAATGCTTTTCATGTGTTGAAAAGGATTATGTAGTAAGCGTCCAATCAACGTATTCATCACTCATCTTTGTTGTACGGCCAAGAATAAATAAAAGGCCAATACCACTAATGACAACTTTTACAGATTTAGGCCTGGCCGATTCCTTACTCGATGGACTTGATGCTATGGGTTTTGAAAAACCAACACCCATTCAAGAGCAGGTAATGCCATTTATTCTTTCAGGAAAAGATGTTATTGCTTGCGCACAAACCGGTACAGGTAAAACTGCAGCCTATTTGCTCCCTGTTTTGGATAAAATCAGCCGGCAGGAAACGGAGCATACTTCCGCGCTCATCATTTCGCCTACACGTGAACTGGCTTTACAAATCGATCACGCTTTTCAGGGATTTTCCTATTTCACTTCTGCCAGTTCGATTGCTGTGTATGGTGGTGGCGACGGACAAACATTTGATCGTGAGAAAAAGGCACTGACCGAAGGTGCTTCCGTTGTCATCGCGACGCCCGGTCGCTTGATAAGTCATTTGAATCTCGGCTATGTGAAATTCGATCAACTGGATTTTCTGGTACTCGATGAGGCGGATAAGATGCTCGACATGGGATTTTACGATGATATTCTTAAAATCATTCGTTTTCTTCCTGCTCAACGGCAGAACTTATTATTCTCTGCAACGATGCCTCCCAAAATCCGCGAGCTTGCGCGCAAGATCATGCAAGAACCCGCGGAGGTGAACATTGCAATAAGTAAGCCCGCTGCCGGCGTGACACAAACAGCCTATGTGGTGTACGATGCACAGAAACCGGAATTATTAAAACATATCTTAACCAATCGTACTGATCCAAGTATTCTGGTTTTTGCTTCTACAAAGCAGACAGTAAAAGACCTCGAAAAAGAATTGCGAAAGAAAGGACTTCCCGCACGTGCGATTCATAGTGATCTTACACAGGAAGAACGTGAATCTGTTTTGTTGTCATTTCGTACACGGCAGACACGTATTTTAGTAGCTACAGATATTTTATCGCGAGGTATCGATATCGACAACATCGGACTTGTCTTGAATTACGATGTTCCGGGCGATGCAGAGGATTATGTACACCGTGTTGGACGGACAGCGCGTGCGGAATCAAAGGGAGAAGCGATGACATTCATTGGCCCCAACGATCAACGTCGATTCGGTGTAATAGAAGAACTTATCGAACGGGTAATTCCTAAAGACCCACTTCCGCAAGCACTAGGAGAAGGTCCTGCATATAATCCCGCTGCACGCAGCGGTGGCGGCAATAAAAAACGTCGTCCACCTTTTCGCAACAAACGAAAAAAAACATCGAAAGGCTGATCCGGTCAGCTAATGTGTTTTCTTATTTTAATTACGACAGACTTGGAGGTTGGCGTATTGCTTTTTTCAGCGACACTATTAATCGGAACCAATACGTTTGTTTCCGGGAAATACGTTGCCGTACATCGTTCCGGAATGTTAAAAGGAATGACGATGAATAAATGCGCCACGCGCTCTTTTCCATCGTGATAGTTGAATAAATCAACCACATCACCTTTTTTTAATCCAGCACGTTCAGCATCTTTTTCATTCATAAAAATGACACGTCGTTCGTTGTATACACCACGATAACGATCGTTCAATCCGTAAATAGTAGTATTGAACTGATCGTGGCTACGTACCGTCATCATCATATACTCATCGTCAGCCAATGAATGTTCTAACAATGGCGCAATACTGAATTCCCCCCGACCGTTAAAAGTGGTAAACTTCCCTTCACGTGCAGCATTTGGCAGATAGAATCCACCGGGAATTCTCACGCGATCGTTATAGTTTTCAAATCCATTAATCGTTTCTTCGATAGCATCACGAATGTGATCATAATGAAGCATGAACTTGTCCCATCTTTTATCAGCCTTTTCACCAAACGTTGCTTTAGCGAGACGGCATACAATCATAGGTTCGCTCAGCAGCTGGTCTGAAATTGGTTTAAGACTCCCTTTCGATAGATGAATAACGCCCATTGAGTTTTCACACGATACGAATTGCACTTCACCGCCAATGATGTCTTTATCGCTGCGGCCGTAAGTTGGAAGTATGATCGCTTCTTCTCCATGAATAAGATGACTGCGATTTAACTTGGTTGAAACTTGAACGGTAAGCTTACACTTGCGCAAGGCTTCGGCCGTATAAACAGTGTCCGGAGTTGCAGAAAGAAAATTTCCGCCCATTGCAAAAAATAATTTTATTCTGCCATCGTGCATGGCATTGATACTGTCTACGGAATCGAAGCCGTGTTTTCGTGGCGGCTCAAATCCGAATACAGCTTTGAGTTTGTCAAGCAATGCATCTGAAGGCCTCTCCTGAATACCCATGGTAAAGTCTCCTTGCACATTGCTATGCCCGCGCACCGGACAGGTGCCTGCTCCAGGTTTGCCGATGCTTCCTTTCAGCAATAACAGGTTCACCACTTCTTTGATGGTATCCACTGCATTCTTGTGTTGCGTTAATCCCATCGCCCAGCAGGCTATGATTTTTTTCTTTCCACTCAAAATTTGTGCTGCTGCGCGCACTGTTTCTTCCGGAACACCGCTTTGACGGATGAGATCGTTCAGGTCAAATTGCTTCAGATGATTGCAATACAGGTCATAGCCGCTGGTATGATCACGAATAAAATCTTTATCGAAGACCGATCCCGGTGATTTTTCCTCTTCCTCCAGCAATAAACGATGAATAGCTTTTAACAATGCCATATCACCGTTGATTTTTACCTGGAGAAACAAGTCCGTCAAACGCGCTTTAATACCCAGCATTCCTTTGGCGGATTGCGGATCGTTGAAGCTGATGAGTCCGGTTTCGGGCAACGGATTGATCGATATTATTGATGCTCCATTTTCTTTTGCTTTTTGTAGCGCGCTCAGCATTCGCGGATGATTCGTTCCGGGGTTTTGTCCGATGATGAGAATCGCTTCTGCACAATAAAAGTCCTCCAGCTTTACAGAACCTTTTCCTGTGCCGATGGTTTCAATCAGCGCGATGCGGCTGGATTCATGGCAGAGATTAGAGCAGTCGGGTAAATTATTGGTACCGAATTGCCGAACGAAGAGTTGGTATAAAAAAGCGGCTTCGTTGCTTGTCCTTCCAGAAGTATAAAACGTCGCTTCATCCGGAGATGCCAGTCCGTTTAAAGTGTTAGCGATCTTTTTAAAAGCATCTTCCCAGGAAATTGGCAGATAATGTGTTCCGCCTTTTGGAAGATAAAGCGGCTCAGCAATGCGTCCTTTTTTACCGATTTCAAAATCGGTGAGCTGCGATAGTTCAGCAACGCTATTTTTGGAAAAGAACTCTGCAGTGAGTTTTTTGGTAGTGGCCTCTTCAGCAATGGCTTTAGCACCATTTTCACAATATTCAGCGATGGATGATCGATCATCATCCGGATCCGGCCAGGCGCATCCCGGACAATCATAGCCGTCTTTCTGGTTGACATTCAACAATGCTTTTACACCACGCCCCACATTCATTTCACTGAATATATGTTCAGCCGCGCTGACAACGGCCGGAATTCCCGCGGCCGTTTCCTTGGGCTTACCAAGTTTCAGACCGGTGAACTTTTCCGGATTTTCCGGATTCGGTGTCGACGTGTTTTGATGTTCTTTCATACTATTATTCTTTGTGTGCCGGTGTAAATATTGAACCGCTGCTCCCGAAGAAATCCAATCAAAGTTATACCAAATTCAGTTGCCAAAGATGCAGCTAGTCCCGACGGTGCACCTACGGCAGCAACCATAGGAATTTTTGCCATTGCAGCCTTTTGAATTAATTCAAAACTTGCTCGACCACTCAGTAATAAAATGTGATTGGAAAAAGGAAGTTTATCTTGTACCACGGCGGCTCCGATTAATTTATCGAGCGCATTGTGGCGACCTACATCTTCTCTGGATAAAATTAATTCACCCTGCTCGTTAAAAATAGCGGAAGCATGAAGACCTCCTGTATGCTCAAAAACAGTTTGTAGTTTTCGCAGCGTTGCAGGAAGTGAAAGCAGCAATTCTTTTGAAACAGCAAATGAATCCTTGATAGGTTGTGATCGATTTCCACAAGACGCCATCACCGCGTCAATGCTTGCCTTTCCACAAACACCGCAACTAGAGGTAGTATAAAAGTTACGTTCCAGCCTATCCAATGCCGGTACGATTTCCGGTTGCAATTCTACTCGTACACTATTTTCATTATCAGTATTCGTTCCACCGTCAGTACAATACCTTACAGAAGCGATATCGTTGTAAGATGTGATGATACCTTCTGTATATAGAAAACCGATTGCCAGTTCAAAGTCGTGGCCCGGCGTTCGCATCGTAACCGCGATAGTACGTTGCTGTCGGTCATTCTCTCGACCAAATCCGAGACGAATCTCCATCGGTTCCTCGGCTGCCAATAGATCATGTGTGCTTTCCCATTGATCATCATGAAAGCGGCGAATAGCGATTGAACGTACTGCAGGTTGCATGATGTAAAGTTAAGGACCACAGTTCATGTTAGGACTTCTGCCGGAGTATTTTTTGTGCTATTTCCGGAGTATCTACACTTACCAGCCATTCTTGATGAACCGGGTACAGTAAAGTGATCGATACCTCTTGTAAAATGTGTTGCAGCGAAAATTTAGAATCAGCAAAGCGGGCTTCTATCAGTGGCAACATAGATGGACGGTAGATTGTCAGCAGTGGTTCAGGACGTTGTGTATCCGGATTTCGAAAGGCCACGGCAAAAGAATCATTATTGACGGCAGCTTTAAGTGCTTCAAAAGCCGATGATGTGATAAATGGATAGTCGCAGCCTGTAACAATCCATGAATAATGAGGAAACCGTCGAAAGGCGGTGAGTAGTCCACCCATCGGACCGATGTCGCCCAGCGAAGGGTCGTCCGCGATCAAAAAATCCGGATCATCCGGTTCTGTTTTTTTTACCGAGGTAAAAACGCGTTCACACCATGGAGATAATAATTGTCGTACATGCTCGCGTTGTGGGCTACCGTTATAGTTCAGCAATGATTTATCGAAGCCCATACGTGAACTTTTCCCGCCGGCAAGCACCAGTCCCATGTATTTTTCGTGTATAGCCAAGGCAAAGTAAATTTACATAAATAAAAAAACCCGTCGCTTGGTTGCGACGGGTTGTCTGTAGGTTATTTTGGCAGCAGCGGTTTATTTCACAGAGGAACTGCGTCCTTCCACTTTCGGGTTATAGAGTTCCCATAATTTCTGTACAGGGATAACACGGCGCTTAAGCTTGGAGTCGCGTGCTCCTTCGGCCCAGAACTCAGGGTAGCAACTGATGGTCTGGTTAGTGTTGATCATGTGGATCTCTTTTTCCCAACCTTCCCAACGGTAGTTGTTGTAGAACATTTTTATTTCTCCTGCGAAGCAAAACTGCAGGAAATCGTCGTATTGCAGACCGGTTGTTACCCAACGACGATCGTTTGGTCCCTGGTAATAGACATACGCATTTTCAAAACGAGTGTGCGGTGTCAGGTAAAGGGCGAAGAAGCCACCCACTACGTCATCAGCCACTAAAAAATAATTTACGGTGTCGTTGCCCGCAACAGATTTGCCTTTATTCCATTCGATCAGTCCGCGGTTGAATTGATTGGAACCGGATCCAAGGACGCGTAACCATCCGCCATCTACAATCATTCCGCCGCTATTATAAACGAAGGCAGCGAGGGTGGAATTGATATCAAAGTCAGCGCGGAAGAGCGTGAATCGAGCACGCGTACTATCAGCCGGAAAAAACTGAATCGGATTAGTTGCCGAGGCTTTCCACATTTCGATTTTGCTCCATGTAGAAGTAGTAGCCGCCTTGTAATCCAGGTCCAGGCGTTTTGATTGCTGTGCAAAGCTGCAAGTAGAGATCAGCGTAAATGCGAGCAGGAGGTAGTTGAATCGTTTCATGAGTGTAGGTTTCTGCCGACTCGGGCGTACATTAATCTTGTACTAACAACCTGGAATAAAGTTACCTTAGTGGAGCTCCCGCATCACATAAAAACCACCTATTCCTTACACTTTTATTTGGTCTTTAAAAGACCAAAACAATACTAAAAACAATCAAAAACAAATAAATACAATCAAATTCGTATACAAACATTACGTTCTTCGGTGAAAAAATTAAGTGCCTCGAACCCGCCCTCTCTTCCAACACCGCTGCCTTTCATACCTCCAAACGGGGTCCGTAAATCACGCAGTAGCCAGCAATTCACCCAAACAATTCCAAATTGAAGCTGATTTGCCATTCGGTGAGCACGACTAAGATCGCTGGTCCATAACGAACAGGCCAGCCCATAGCGTGTACTGTTGGCGTACTGCAATACCTCCGCTTCGGTATCGAACGGCTGAAGAGTAACTACCGGACCAAAAATTTCCTCCTGGTTGGTACGACAGTCAAAGGCTAAATTTTCAAAAACTGTCGGCTCAATAAAGTATCCATTAGCACAGCGCCCTTCCGGTTGCACAGCATTCCCGCCGGTCAACAATGTGCCACCTTCCTGCTTGGCCAGTTCTATATAAGACATAATTTTTTCAAAGTGTGGCTTGGATGCAATCGCTCCCAGCCAGTTGTCTTCGTTCAACGGATCGCCTACTTTTAAATTTTTCACTTCCTGAACGAAAGCCGCTTTGAACTTTTCATAGATAGAACGCTCTATGAATAGTCGTGATCCGCATAAACAGATTTCGCCCTGGTTGGAAAATGCGGAACGGACGGCATTCTGAACGGTCTTTTCAAAATCAGCATCTGCGAAAACGATGGTTGGATTTTTACCGCCCAGTTCAAGCGATAACTTCTTAAACATCGGTCCTGCAGTAGCAGAGATTACCTCACCCGTTTTTGTTCCTCCGGTAAAAGATATGGCAGGGATGCCGGGATGCGAAACAATGCTCATGCCAACCTTAGGCCCGAGACCGTGAACGATGTTCAGTACACCAGGGGGAAATCCGGCTTCTATAGAAAGTTCACCCAACATGTAGGCGGTCATCGGTGTTATTTCTGAAGGCTTTGCTACAACGGTACAACCGGCAGCCAACGCAGGAGCTATTTTCCAGGTGAAAAGATATAGAGGAAGATTCCAGGGGGAAATGCAGCCAGCAACTCCGATTGGAGTACGTAACGTGTAGTTGATAGCAGTTTGCTCCATAGCATGTGCCTCTGTGTGAGTATGTAATGCAGCGGTAGCATAAAAATGAAAATTAGAAACCGCGCGCGGGATGTCAACACTTTTAGAAAGCCAGAGTGGTTTCCCCTGATCGTTTGTTTCAGCCAGTGCCAGTTTATCAAGGTTCTTTTCAATTAATCCGGAGAGCTTTAGTAATAATGCACTTCTTTTTTCTTTGGGCGTAGTAGACCAGGAGTTGAAAGCAGCGGAGGCAGCTGCAGTGGCAGCTGCAACATCTCGCTCGTCCGAGTCAGGGATTTGTGCGTAAACTTCACCCGTCGCCGGATTTATATTGTCTAAATAAGTGCCGGAAACGGGTTCTACCGAGTGACCGTTGATGAGGTTTTTAATTATTATCACGTGTGGGGTTAAAATATAGGTGTGATTACTTTGGAAGGGTAAAAAAACGAACTTTTTAGCAAGGATTCCCCCTTTTTTCAATAAAAATAGCTTCCTGTTTGGAATCTACCTAAAATGTTCTATATTAGGCGATAAGGAACGATTTAACCCATCCGTTTTTTCATGAAATCAGCACTGTTACACCGAAAGGATACAGAAGTACTGGAACGGATCAACCGTTTGTTTGAACGTAAAAAGTTCAAGCTGGTTAGTCAAACGTTGAACCATGAAGATGGCATATTCCATTTTCGTGCGCGTAAATCTTCCCTGCTTCCCATGCGCATTGTAGAAGGATTGGATTTGAAAATTCAGCGGGTGAGTGATACGGTTACCCGCATCGATCTTTCTATTTTAAAAAACAACGCTGAGGTAGACCATCCTTCTGCCCGGGAAAAAGAAGATCAGTTGATCGGCACGATCTACAAGATTTTCTGAGGAATATTTCCCTACAGATTTCCAGTCCGTCCGCCATCTACCGGAACATTGATTCCGGTGATATATCCTGCTGCCGGTGAAGCAAGAAATGCTACGGCATTAGCTATTTCTGAAGCCTCCGCAAATCGTCCCATCGGAATTTCTTCCATCATTTCATGTCGCACATCTTCTAGTTTCACGCCTGTCTTACCGGCTTTTAATTCAATCAATGATTGCAGCCTTACGGTATTGGTGGCGCCAGGCAACACATTATTAACTGTAATACCATATCGTGCTACTTCGTTGGACCATGTTTTCGCCCAATTGGCAACAGCTGCACGAACGGTATTTGAAACGCCCAGATTTCGCAGCGGTTGTTTGACCGATGTAGATATGATATTGATGATGCGTCCGTATCCGGCAGATTTCATACTAGGGAAAACAGCTTTGGCAAGCACCTGGTTACAAATCAAATGGTTGTTGAAGGCTTGAATAAAAGCATCTTCTGCGGCTTCTGTGATGGGTCCGGAGGCAGGCCCTCCTGTATTATTTACCAGAATATGAATAGGTCTATTTTCGACATAGCGCGTAATGACTTGACGCAATTCATCCGGACGCGAAAAATCGGCAACCAGATAATCGTGTTGTTGCTGGAAAAGCACAGAAAGCTCGCGTTTTACGCTGATCAACGACTCTTCGTTTCTGGCAACTAAAGTTACGGAGGCGCCCAGCAGTGCCAGCTCAAGTGCTGCGGCCTTCCCAATGCCTTGTGTGCTTCCACAGACAAGGGCTCGTTTTCCGCGAAGATCTAAGTTCATACAGGTTGAATGAAACGAACGTTTTCGTTAACTTTGAAAAGTGACCTTTATTGTCCTTTCAGGGGATAAAGCTAACAAAAGCAATTGTACTAAAACACTAACTTTTAAATACCTCTCCAACAACATGGCGATTACCGCACCGTTCTCTTTTAAAAAATGGATAGATGAAAACCGGCATTTATTGAAACCGCCTATCGGTAACCAGGTTGTTTATAAACCCAACCAGGATTTTATTGTGATGGTTGTTGGCGGGCCCAATTCCCGAAAAGACTATCACTACAACGAAACGGAAGAATTTTATTATCAACTCGAAGGCGACATCGTTGTAAAAATCATGGAAAACGGAAAGCCGGTAGACATCCCAATCAAAGAGGGAGAAATTTTCTTGTTGCCTGCCAAAGTCCCTCATTCACCACAGCGCGGCCCTAACACTGTTGGACTGGTTATGGAAGTACAGCGTCGTCCGGGGATGAAAGACGGATTGAGGTGGTACTGTGAAAACTGTAATCACTTATTACACGAGAGTTATTTTGATCTGCAAGATATAGTGGCACAACTGGCTGCTGCGATGAACGCTTATTATGAAAATATTGACTTCCGAACATGCAAGCAATGTGGTCATATCATGGAGCCACCGCCAAAATTGGCGTAATACCGCTATGTCCGATTCGTATAATTTTTAAAATCATACAGGGTGAATAAAAAACTGACCCGAAAGGAAAAGCACGCTCAACCCAAAGGCTCTTCCCACCAGCAGCAACAACAATTGATCACAGCAGCCGTTGCTACTAAAAGATGGTTGGGGATTTTATTGGCGATGGTGGCGATGCTTGTTTACGCCAACACCATTAATCATCAATACGTACTGGACGATTGGGGATTGATTCCTGAGAACAAGTTGACACGAAAAGGATTCGAAGGAATAGGTGAAATATTTAAAACAAGCTACCGTACAGGAATGGATGTTGCAGACTATTCGCTGTATCGTCCACTATCCAAAGCCACTTTTGCAATTGAATGGGGAATAGCGCCGAATACTCCGTCACTTGGTCACGTCAACAACATTCTGTTGTATGGGCTTTGCTGCTATTTGTTGCTTTTGTTGCTGACAAGACTATTTAAGGGTGAGTTATTGGTGCCCTTTTTAACAACCTTGCTTTTTGCAGTCCATCCGCTACACACCGAAGTGATAGCGAACATCAAAAGTCGCGATGAGTTGCTCGCGTTGATTTTTTTAATTCTTGCATCAGGAGCAGCGCTGAATTATGTAAGTAAAAAAAGTGTAGGCGCTTTACTGATGCTGGCGGGCTATTTTTTCCTGGCAATGCTTTCCAAGGAATCGTCTATCACCTGGATCGCCGTTTTGCCGCTGGCGCTCTATTTCTTTACAGATTCAAAAAAATCAGAGATGATCAATGTAGCTATAGCAGCTATAATTCCATCTGTAATTTTTCTTCTCATTCGTCGTACCGTTTTAGGCTCCACCGATGTAGCTGTTCCCGTTGCCGATAATTATTTGGCCGGAATACCGGATTTCCTGACTCAACGAACGTCTGCGATCGCGATTCTGGGCTTTTATTTTTACAAACTGTTTGCTCCGTATCCGTTAATGGCGGACGCTTCCTTTAACCATTTTCCTCCTTATACGTGGAGTGACTGGCAATTCTTGTTGCCGCTAATTGTTTTTATAGGACTTCTCGTTTATGCTGTTCGTCGGTTTCTTCAAAAAGACCCCATCTCATTTTCCATACTTTATTTTTTCATTACAATCTCGATTGTATCCAATGTGTTGATCTTGATTGGTACCAACTATGCAGAGCGATTGCTTTTTGCGCCTTCTTTGGCCTGGTGTTTGGCAATGGCAATCGTTTTGAAAAAATTTATCAAAGGAGAAAACGCGGAAGAAAATCAACCGTTGAAACTCTCTCGCTTTTTCCAAATAAACATTCGTCCTATTGTTGCAACAGCATTGATCTCGCTTGTTTTCTTTAGTGTTGCCAACTCACGAAATGCTGACTGGGAAACCAACTATACACTCTATACTTCTGACATAGCCAAAGTACCTAAGAGTGCGCACATGCGTTTCTATCTTGCGAATCATATTTCCTCGGAAGAATTTCTCGCGGAGTTGGGCGACTCATCCAAAGCTGCAGCTTCCAATTTGACCGCCATCCGACAGTTAGATACCGCAATCATCATTAATCCAAAATATGCAGACGCCTATCAACGGAGAGCTTACAT
>JBEGUX010000036.1:0-7131 GCA_041178685.1 Bacteroidota bacterium | reverse complement strand
AAATATAAGGTATGCCGGCCTCTGCCAGTAAGGTCAGTTTTGCGGAGGTTTTAGCCATCTGCATCAACGAGAATGCTGCCTCCATCATCCGCGCCCCACCTGATTTGGAAATAATAAGCAGGGGAGTTTTATGCGCCAGCGAATGGTCGATAGCTCGGGAAATCTTTTCGCCTACCACCGAACCCATCGAACCGCCAATGAAGCCAAAGTCCATACAAGCAATAACCAGATCTTCGCCTTCTACTTTCCCATGCGCCGTACGAATAGCATCCTTCATGCCGGTCTTCTTTTGCGTATCAGCGATACGACTAGTATACTTTTTTGTATCCGTGAACGACAACGGATCCATGGAAGTCATGTTCGGATTCAACTCGGTAAACTCATTATCGTCGAACAGTATTTCAAAGTATTCGGTAGAGCCAATCCGGTCGTGAAAGCCGCATTCAACACAAACATATTTCCGCTCTGCATGATCTTTTGTCGGCACGATATGCTTGCACGAAGGGCATTTGTGCCACAGTCCTTCCGGCGTTTCTTTCTTTTCCGTGGTGGTGGTAGTGATACCTTCTTTATTACGTTTAAACCAAGGCATGATAGGGTGGAGTTGAAGGATAAAAAATCAGGCAATAGTAATTTCAGGGGCGAGGTAAACATCCTGAATCTTCTGCAGCAACGCAACACCTTCCTGCATCGGCTTTTGGAATGCTTTTCTACCGGAAATTAATCCCTGTCCGCCGGCGCGCTTGTTGATGACTGCCGTTGTTACTGCTTCAGCAAGGTCACTGGCCCCTTTTGATTCACCACCGGAATTGATCAGCCCCGCTCTGCCCATATAACAGTTAGCTACCTGATAACGGCAAAGATCAATCGGATGATTAGTGGTAAGTTCAGAGTATACTTTAGGATGCGTTTTGCCAAAATTGATGGCTGTATATCCGCCGTTGTTCGTCGGTAATTTTTGCTTGATGATATCCGACTGGATGGTAACACCAAGATGATTCGCTTGCCCGGTCAAGTCAGTAGAGGTGTGATAATCCACTCCATCTTTTTTGAAACCGGAATTTCTAATATAGCACCAAAGGATGGTAGCCATTCCTAGTTCATGAGCATATTCAAACGCTTCGCTTACTTCCTGAATCTGACGCGATGATTCTTCAGAGCCGAAGTAAATAGTTGCGCCAACGGCAACAGCTCCCATATTCCATGCATCTTTAACGTTGCCGAACATGATTTGATCGTACTTGTTCGGATAGCTTAAAAATTCATTGTGATTGATCTTTACGATGAACGGAATACGATGAGCATATTTACGGGAAACCATACCCATGACTCCGAAGGTGGAAGCTACTGCATTGCAGCCGCCCTCAATGGCCAACTTTATAATATTCTCCGGATCGAAGTAAATTGGATTTGGTGCAAAGGAAGCACCGGCAGAATGTTCGATACCCTGATCGACAGGAAGAATAGAGAGGTAACCTGTATTCGCCAGTCGACCGTGACTGTACATCGATTCGAGACTTCGCAATACAGTATTGCTACGATTGCTATCGCCAAAAATACGCGACGTGAAATCAGATCCCGGCAAGTGAAGTGTTTCTTTCCGGATGCCTGTGCATTCGTGCTTCAAAAGGTTGTCGGCAGAGCTGCCTAATAGTTCGATAATGGAGGAATTGGACATAATACTAATAGACTAATTGAGGTGTAAAACTACTACAGAAAATTGTAAACTAAAACCGTTGATTTTCAAATAGTAGCGAATTAGTGAATGGTTTGGAAGGGATTAGAACGGATAACCGATGGCAAGGTTCGGTGTAACATCGCCAATGACAAACTTTTGTTTGCCGTAAACCCAGCGACTTCCTTCGGTAAGTCCTGGATCACGCATTTTTACGGCCATGTCCAATCGCAGAATAAAGAAGCTGAAGTTAAAACGGAATCCCAGACCGCTGCCCACACCTAATTGCTGAATGAATTGATCGGTCTTGAATTGTGCTCCGGGACGGTTAGCATCGTTGTTCAACGTCCAGATATTTCCGATATCGGTGAAAACAGCCGCTTCAATAGAGCCACTGCCCATAAATTTTAAGAGATACGATCGGTATTCTATGTTGGTCTCCAACTTGATGTCGCCACTTTGTTCGATACCTTGATTGTTGACGTACGAGCCGGGACCTAATGTGTAAGCTATCCAGGCGCGCATACTGTTTGCGCCTCCTACGAAGTAGCTCTTCTCAAAGGGTAATGCGACAGAATTCCCGTACGGAATACCAATACCGGCGTTGGCGCGGTATACAATTGAACTGTTGCGACTGATTGCGTGATGATAGCTGATGTCTATCTCAGGCTTCACATACTGCGAATAAGGTATTCCCACAAATTCATAGACGCCTTGTTGATTTTGTTGCAGGTTCAACGGCTTTGTAAGGGCACGCATCATCAAGCCGGCTGATTCAAAATTGGTTCTGAAATAAAGAAAGCTGGTATTGGCAGATGTTTGTCCTGAATAAACATAGCTGAAACGCATCGCAGTGATCAGGTGTGTATCGTAACTGTACTGCAACTGAGGATCGCGGAGGCTGTCCAGCTGCGCCTGAAAGGCTGCAGACTTGTTCACGTAAACGGAATTGATTTCGGCAGGACTGAAAGCGAAACTCTTCCTTTCATTTCTTCGCCAAGTATATGCCATCGATAATTTCATGATCGAACGGCGGTAGTCAGGTCGGTCTTGTAAATTATATCCTGCAGTAAGAATCGTCTTCGGATTCATCCTTCTATGGTTGTAATTACGTAGGATGAAATCAGGTAAAAGGAAATGTTTAAACTGCAATGACATTTCAGGTCCCAGTTCGTATGTATTGAAAAAGAAGAGTTTTTTCTGAATGGTTGAATCGGTGAAGTTGGGTAATGATTGAACGCCGGCTTTTATCTTGAATTCAAAAACCTCTGCACCGCGGAAAAGATTTTTATTGCGATAACCAAATGATCCTGCAATTCCAAGATTACCGCCTGTGTTGGTCGCGTCAGATTCGACCGTAAAATCCTGTCGCGCCATTGCAGACATATTGAGATGAGCATCCAATAGATAATCTTGCTGAATGGAATCGCGTGGCACCTCCCTGAAGTTGATGTTGATGTATTTAAAAACACTCAGGTTTTGAATACGCGAATAGCTGTAATTTACTTCGTCTTGGTTGAAGATGTCACCCTGCTTAAAGAAAATACAATTGGCCAATGTTTTTTCACGCAAAGTCTGAGTGCCGTCAACAGAAAGGAAATGATACTTGTCGAAGTCGGTAGTGTCGCGCGGCTTTGAAAGTTCAGGGTCTTTTGGATCGAAGTCGGATTGTATGTAAATATTCCTGAAATGGTAAGGGTGATGGTAAGCAGCCACTTCGCCATTGCGACCGATTCTATTTTCATTCGGACGATTAAGGTAAAGCTCAACGTCCGCACGATTGCCGGAAATATTGGTGTCTACGCGGAAGGTGATATAATTTTTAGAAAAAGAAAAATATCCCTTGTTTTTCAGCAGCAGAGTAATGCGGTCACGTTCTTTTTCAAATACCACCTCGTTATAGAGTTCACCGGTTTTCAGCAGGGTGCCTTTACGAATTTCCGTCAGATGTGGAAGTAATAGCGAGTCGACGGTTGTGATGTTGATAGTGTTAAGTGTATGTGGTACACCCGCCTTTAGGCGGTAATTGACTATGGCTCTTTTTTTTACGGTATCTATTGATGTAGTGACAGAAGAGTTAAAGAAACCATGTTTTTTCAAAAACAAATCAAGCTGATTGGCTGATCGCTTGATTAACGCTGTATCGAGATAGGCAGGCTCTTCACCGATTTCTTTAAGCCAATTTTTAAAACCGGAAGGTTTGCCTTTACTTCCTTTATAGTAGAAGTACATATATGGGTAAAACAGGCCTAAAACTCTCCGGTTAGGTTTCTGTTTGATATAGGATTCCAGCTCATCTCTGTCAAAAAGGAGGGTGTCAATCTGAAGGTTGTTTCTTCTCAAAAGCGTACTATCTTCAAGTACATAATGAGCAGGGCGACAAGCATTCATCGAAAACAAGATGATTGCCCCGCTGAAAAGCAGTAAAAGGCTCTTTATTTTTATGCTCAATTTTAAGGATGAAAGTATCGTCCTCAAATGTAGGAAACCTAGTTGTAAACGAGGTGAAGTTTGCGCTTACTTTTAACCGCTGATGTTAACAGATTATAGTTTGTCTAAAACTAAATCAGCGGCTTCCTCTCCGGCAAGTCCGCCGATAGCAACTCCCATACCGCCCATGCGAACTGCACACACCGTATGGTTATCCAAACGTTTAATGATGGATGATTTCTCGTTACCCATTCCCATGATTCCACTCCACCGCATATCAATTACCGGGGTGGTGTAAGGGCAGATGATATCGCGAAGCAGCTTTTCCAGGTGATGCTGTATACGCTCTGTCAATGACATAATGGTGGTTTGCTCCCCTTTAAAATCTAGGTTTCGTCCGCCACCCAATAATATCCTGTTACCGACATTGCGGAAGTAATAATATCCCTCGTCAATATGAAAACTGCCGCGGAGTTTAAGTCCTTCTACAGGCTGAGTGATGAAAACTTGCGCACGCGCCGGTTCTACATTTAAGTCAGGCAGTAAAGATTTTGCAAAGCCGTTTGTTGCTACAAGAAGTTGACGGCAAGGGAAATGGAAGCCGTTTTCGTCAACTAACACGATGCGACCGTCTTCCGGATGGGTTCCGGTAATAGTGACGCCTGTCAGCACCTCAACGCCGGTTGTTTTAGCCATTTCCAACAGAGCTTTCATCATTGCTCCCGTGTTGATCTGTCCTTCCATCTTATTACAGATGATATGATTCACATTGTTGAACCCAAAATCCGCAGAAGAATTATTGATATGATCAAAAACCTGTTTAGTTCCAATGATATCTTCAAGTTGATGATTCAAAGAAGGAAGTTGGTCACAACATGCCTCGTAAATTATTTGATCTTCGGCACGAAAAATCTCATAACCGCCGAATCCTTCGTACTGAATAGCAGCATCACCAAGCAGATGGCGCATGCGCTGTAATCCTTTCCAGCGCTTTTCAACCAGTTGCAATACT
This sequence comes from Bacteroidota bacterium, assembly GCA_041178685.1. GTDB lineage: Bacteria > Bacteroidota > Bacteroidia > AKYH767-A > 2013-40CM-41-45 > Pollutiaquabacter. The sequence goes on along the minus strand of JBEGUX010000036.1, from coordinate 2,014 downwards.
TCGCTTTCGCCTTGTATTTTTAAATCAGCGATGAGTTCTGACGCGCTGCCAAAGCAGGCGAACCCTGCATTGCGTGTGCTAGCGCCATAAGGCAGAAATCCGCGCTCAAGAACGGTTACATGTAAGTTTGGCGATTTCCTTTTTAAGTGGATGGCAGCGTTCAAGCCAACAATCCCGCTGCCAAGGATGATCACATCCGCCGATTTCCAAAATGATTCGCGCTCCCAAAAGGAAAACATAGTGCCAACTAAGGTTACTGAGGTTTATTACTTCTCAAAGTTAATAGAACTTATCGTATTCGATTACTGGTAAAATAGCAATTGTTTATTTTTACACGATAAATAAATAGAAATGCCACTAAGTCCAACCGAAAGATCTGCCATATTTCAATTACTTGTCACTGCTTTGCAGAAATGTTGCCCGCCAATGGTGGAGAGCAAGTCTACAAAAGATGCTTTTGAAATCATCGGCAACAAGCCCGTGCCTTACGGAAGCACGAAAAAGATTATTCCCGGAATGTATTTCGCATCGGCAGTGGCCAGGAAAGATATGGTTAGCTTTTACCTCTTTCCGCTTTACTCGGATGCAGTTTATTTTGAAGGTGTGGCGCCATCGTTGGAAAAATGCTTGAAAGGAAAAACGTGCTACAACTTCAAGAAGACATCAGAGGTGGATGTGAAAGAGCTCGACAAGTTATTAAAGAAGGCTGTTCAGCTCTGGAAAAAAGCAGGATACCTGGCTTAATTCAATAATCTTGAATCATGCCAGGTATCCGGGTCGAAGAGAATTTATAATTCCCTTGCAATAAAATATAAGGATTACTCTTTAATAAAGCGCATCGTTTCAATGCTCTCTGCCGTCATTAACTTAAGGATATAAGTGCCTGGCGAGAATGAACTGATGTCAAGATTTCCTGACGTGTTGATGCCTTTCAAAACCAACTTTCCTACAACATCGTAGATTTCAAAATCAAGTTGTGTAAGCTCCTCTTCCTGGTCGCAACCAAAGTAGAGTAGGTTGGTAGCAGGATTTGGATACAACAAGCACTTTTCACTGTCGGAGCTGACGATATTTCCATTGGCCAGACGTAATCCTGAGGATGCGGTACGGAAAGTGATAGGCGTACTGAATGCACTGCTTCCGGAAGTACAAGTTGTTTGCAATGCTACTTCATAAGAAGTGTTTTTCCGTAATCCCGTAAGAAGGTAATTATTCACTCCTTGAGTGTAGGAGAACGTTTTATAAGTATACGTCGAACTGCCTGTTCTGCGGTAGCGCAATCGGAAAGTTGGAGCTGTTGCATAGGTCCAATTGATCCGGGCAGTTGTTGTTGTAATATTTGTGGCTGTCAATCCTGTTGGTACACCACAATTGTAAGAGGAAGTAACTGTAGTAGTTTGAGATTGTGTACCTGAGCAGTTGTTTCCATCAGTGTAATTATAGGTGATGGTATATGGACCACCAACTCCTGCAACAGAAGGTGAGAAGGTGTTGCCTGAAATTCCAGGGCCGGAAAATAGACCACCGGATGGATTGCCGGTCAGAGTCACCGGAGAAGCTGTTACAGGATAAGAAGCACTTAGTCCGCTGAATGAAACAGTAGGACCTGCAGTAATAGTTGCCGTTGCAGCAACACGTGGACTTACACTTACAATATCTGCAGCTTTAACTTTCCAATCGTAGCAATAATAGAAGTTATTATGTCCTCCGGAGGAGTTGTGGATTTGAAGGATGCCGGGAATTGTATATGGATAAGTTACTCCTGAAGTATTATAGTACAGGTTGGCGGCACCGGTAACTTGCAAACGGTAGAAATCGCCGGGAGGAATGATCCAATTTAAGGCCACAACCGATGAACCTGCAGGCACACTTACAGTTTTACTACGTACGGTCGACATAGTCTTGTCATACAAGATGAATGTCCTACTGGCAGTAGTTCCTGCATAGACGCGTACCGATTGAAGTTCAAACTGAGAGTAGGCATCAAAGACCTGGTACTGACTGGTTGTTCCTG
>JBEGUX010000035.1:0-5698 GCA_041178685.1 Bacteroidota bacterium | reverse complement strand
GATACGATGTTGGCACCGGCCCGTCCGGTGTACAACGGTCAAGCACTACTTGCTAATCCTGACCTGGTATTACGTATGCCAACCTATACGTTGACCAACACGGCGAACGATGAATACCGTTGCTTTGTATTGCCTACCGGCTTATCCGCGCAGAGCTTTATCAATCAGATGGAAGTGATTCCTGGTAATCTTGGTGTTGTGCATCACATACTCATCTTCTCCGATACTTCCAATGTGCCTGCACAACGTGACGCTCAGGATCCCGGCCCGGGCTATTCGGGATTCGGTGGAACCGGCTCTAATTCTTCTCAGTTGATTGGAGTTTGGGCTCCCGGAGGATCATGGTACAAATTACCAATTGGAATGGGGATTAAGCTTCCTGCAAACACCAACATCATCTTGCAAGTGCATTATCCGGTAGGGTTTGGCGGACAGGCAGACTCGACGCAGATTCGTTTTAAGTTCAGCACGACACCATTTACGCGCGAGGTATTTATTAGTGACCCGCTCAACCATTTTTCATTGGATAATGGACCGTTAATCATTCCACCAAATACGACGCCTACATTTACGTCACATTATACACTTCCTTTGAATGTCACAGCGCTGGGTCTAGCACCACACATGCATTTGTTGGGGCGCAGCATCACCAGTTTTGCTATAACGCCTTCCAGCGATACAGTTCCATTTGTGCATATTCCTTCCTGGGATTTTCATTGGCAGGATATGTATTATTTCCCACGTGTAAAGACATTACCGGCCGGAACAACCTTGTATTCATCCGCTACGTACGACAATACTATTAATAACCCCAACAATCCGAACGATCCCCCGCAGTGGACATTTTTGGGTGAGGCGACCACGGATGAGATGATGTTGGTGTATTTCCTCTATACTTATTACTTACCGGGCGATGAGAATATAATTCAGGATAGCTCATTTTTTACAGGAATAAATTCTTCAGAATTATCCGGGATAATTAAAACACCGCAACTCTACGACCCGTCACCAAACCCTGTGAGCGATAATTTGAATATCGAATATTACTTGCCGGAGTCTGCAGTCGTTTCACTGACAGTAACTGACATTCAAGGCAGAGTAATGGTAAGTGAAATAGCGGGAAAGGAGCTGCCGATGGGTGCGCATAGAACACAACTAGATGTTTCTACGCTTTCACCGGGCAATTATTTTGTCGTTTTAGCCACTAATTCAGCTATTAGGCATAAAAAAATTATAATAGCGCGCTAAAGCCACCCTTATTTTTAGTTAAAATCGATTTTTATTGTCATAGGATGTCAATCAAAAACCATCTAACTGTAAATCAATAACTGTGAAGATTACATTTGTATTGCTCCAACAGTCTGATTCGCAGCAGACTTTTTGATTGATTTATCTCTGAAAACCACCCCTGCACAGGGGTGGTTTTTTTGTGTGGTAGTTTTAATATCCTGGTTACGACGAGTAGTGGCTTTTAAGGGTTAGAGTGACAAAATCAGATGAATAATGGTTCATTTTTTTCTTGAAAAGCCTATCTGATTAACAACCTTTGTCAAAAAAATCAAAACAGTGTCATATAATGACAAGCTAAATTAGCTACATTGTGACTAATGCCCTAGTCTGTGATACATTCGCAGAACGTTAAAATTATTCTATTAAGGCATTTTATTTTAACTTTTTATGCAAGTAGAGCGGGTTCTCTCCATTTTAAATCATTTAAGTATTGGGCCGGAAACCGTGAATTCTTTGCACCATAAATTGGAATCAGCAGGTCACAAGGTATCGCAGCGAACGATTTACCGGGATCTCATAAAGTTGGAGGAAGCATTCAAGCTGGGACATATCAAATTGCGAAGATTCGATGGAGAGTTTAACAAAGCAACTTGGATTTTGGCCACAACTGATCCTAAGACCTTCGTGAGAGATGATCTTTATCTACAAACATTCATGACAGAGCATTTCAAGCCGGAGTGGTTGAAGGCGTTCACCGGCAATGCAATTGAAGATGTTTTTACTAATGGCAATACTATTTCTGAATCGGAAGCTCTAGTGATTCAGAAAAATATAGCGCAGTTTTCAATTCAGCATTCCAATTGGGGTGAGTTTATCTATAATCATGAGCACTACAATCGATTGAAAGATATCATTTGGGCAATCTCCAACCAGCGTATAATTTATATTGCATACTATGATCACAACGAACAAGTAGAGCACAAGTTCCGTCCGTTGAAAGTTGTTTACCACCGTGGAACGATTCATCTCGTTGGTTGGCTAATAACCGGAGAGGAAGTTCTTATGCAGGCTCAGGAATTGGATTGCATTCGTACTACCAGAATTACCAATGAACGGTACCAGCAAACTAACGAAGAGGCCATTATTCGACAGACGTTAACAGAACGCTTCGGTATTCACGATACTGTTCAAAAAGAAAAAGAGCATATTGTACTGGAAATGGGTGAGGGACCGGCTATATTTTTAATGAATCGTCATTGGCACCCTACACAAAAATTTGTCAAGGTGGCTAATAATAGTTGGCACATGGAGTTTACATGTACCATCAATATCGAATTGGTGGGCTGGATTTTTAGTTGGCTGGAACATGTAAAAGTTGTTGAGCCTGCATCGCTTGGTACTATGATGGCAGAGCGAGCTGAATATATTACCCGAATGTATCGCAAAAACCTTCCCCCGGTTTCCCCGCAGAATACCGATCAACCTTTTGATATCGGAAAATAAAGTGTAATACTTCATTGCTTAACAAGCGTTAAACCGCTGGACAAATCCTTCGGAAGGTTGTATCTTGCATGCTGATTCGCTGTTGGAGCGGACGACTGACGTTTCTGGTATCGTAGCATGTATAAAACACTCCTTTTTTTAGTTCTTCTGTTTTTATCTCAAACGCTTGTCGCTAATCCCGGTAATCGAAACAGGCAACCAGTAGAAGTAAATTTTCAGGAAAATGCAGGTGTAAAATTGTATGATAAAGGCTTGTCTTGCTTTGATCGCCAGCAATACGATAGTGCCTGGTGGTATTTTAACGAATCCGTTGAAAAGTATCAGTATAAAGGCGCACTTTTTTTTCGTGGTTATACGCAGCTTAAACTTGGTCGTCAAGAGATGGCACTATTGGATTTGAACGAATTGATTCGCTCGGATTCTTCCTACCGTCATGCTTTTTATATGCGCGGATTAATTCAGGAATCAATGGGTAATCATGAAGCAGCTGTAAAGGATTTTGAGTTGCAGATGCGTTTATTACCGGACTATTGGAAGTCGTATGCTGCCTGTGGTCGTTCACTAAAGGCGATGAGTCGCTATGGCGAAGCAGCACAAATGTTTGGTAGTTCAAATGAGTTGAAGTTTACAGACAGTGTTGCGGTGATGGAAGCGCAATGTTATTTTTTAAATGCAGATTATCGTAATGCAATTGTTACAGCCGATAAATATGCACGAGAAGGTGAATTCAGTGCACCGGGATTGTACAAGTACAAAGGCATGTCCTTTTTTCGTCAAGGTTCTTTTCAGGAAGCAATTACCGAGTTGACAATTTCTGCCGATCTCGATCCTTCTGATGTTGAAGTGCATCGTTTGTTGGTGGAAACCTACCTCATACTAGCAGACCCTGAAAAGGCAGTACGCTCTGCGGTTAATTATTCCCGATATTCCAATAATAGTCCGGACGCTTTACTCACCGAAGGGATTTGTCGAATAGCCGAGCAGAAAATAATGTTTTATACGGACGCAATTGCTAAAATAAAAGAGGCGATGCGTTTAGATTCTTTGCTTAACACCAGCGCAAACAATGCCTGGATCGCCTATGGCTATTTGCTAAGTCGAAAAGAGATTAATAGTTTTTCCTCTTCTATACAGATTGCAAAGCGAATGAATACAAAAGATCCTATTGTATTATTTGTTCAGGCTTGTGCATTGGCAGACAGTGAATCTAACAGTGACCTTGTATTTCGCTACCTGGAGTTGGCTTGTGATGGCGGTTTCCCGTACTCTTTTATGTTGCAGCGCGATCCTGATCTGATGCGCTTTGAAAAAAATGACACGTATCGTACGATTTTGGAAAATTGCAAACCGGTGGTGGATAGTAATCGGTAGTTTTTTCTAAAACGCAGGCGGAGTAAGAGGTCTGTGGTTACCGGTGATCTGTTCACTGTTCACTCGCTATTTTTCTGTTTCTTACACTAGTGATTTCCCTTGATATGAACGTATTCTAACAAGAGTTTTAGAATTCCAAATAGTTTTTTATTTCAAAAAAACGTCAAATCTCAACATTTTCAACTTTTTTATTTTACACCTAAACAAAATGATTGGTGCTGCTGTTATCCTTTCTCCAAACCAATAAATTATTAAATTCTAAAACTTAACAACATGAAAATTGTAATGAAATCAAAAGTAGTTGCGCTAAGCGCAATGTTGGGAATCTCCCTGTTTATGGTAGATTGCAGCAAAGATGAAATGCCAAGCACTTCCAATCCTGCTCAATCTGTAGATGTATTAAGTCGTAACGCTGCTCCTGCACCAGGTACTGATCCTATTGCTCAGATTGCTATTGATGCCGGCTTCTCCGAACTTGTAGCTGCATTGTCTTATGTAGATGGTGAATTGAATACCGGTTTTGTTGATTTGTTTATGAATGGAACCGATCAATACACTGTTTTCGCTCCAACAAATGCTGCTTTCCAGAATTTGTATACTGCACTTGGCGTAACCCAAATTTCTGATCTTCCTGCTGAGCTAGTTCGTGATGTACTCCTGTACCACGTTGTTGATGGCCGTCGCGCAGCAAACAGCGTAGTACCAAGAAATGGAAACAGAAATATCACAACACTATTAGGTGCTGGATTCACAGTTAACAATCAAGGTCAAATCACTGCTGTTGGTAACACTGCGAACATTACCTCTGCAAATATTTCTGCATCAAATGGAATCATCCACGTTATTGATGCGGTTATTCTGCCGATTAACTAATCCTAGAAATAATTAAAATATTTAGCCGTGAAGGATATTCCTTCACGGCTAATTTATTTTACATCGCTCTGCGTCCGACGAAGGGCGACTACCCACAAGAAATTTATTTTGCACGGCTTTGTGGCTTAGACTTCAGACTCAAGACCGCTGAATCTTCCAAATCCTTGAGCATTTCGAAGTCCAGCCCTGAGCTTGTCGAAGGGCGATACGTTATGGAAGAAATGCGGTCCCATCAGGATTCGAACCTGAATCACAAGCTTCGGAGGCTCGGATACTATCCATTGTACTATGGGACCGGATGGCCGCAAAGGTAAGCCCTTCATCGGAGAATTGGAAATAAACGTTTTTTCCGCTCTTTGTGGCTCATATTAATCCTTTTATCAGTTCTTTTGTCCAATGATTTAATAATCCAACTTTGCAGTATCCTAATCAACTTCTTACCTATGAAACGGCTATTTTTTCTCATCCTGGTATTTATTTCACAAACAGCTCGAAGCCAGTCGCTCTATTTTCCTCCTATCACGGGCAACACTTGGGATACCATTTCTCCATCTACACTCGGTTGGTGTCCCGATCAGCTTGATTCGCTCCTGGATTTTGTCGGACAGCGCAACAGCAAAGCGTTCATCCTCCTCAAAGACGGTAAGATCGTGGCCGAGCGTTATTACGGAACGTTTACTCGAGACAGTCTGTGGTATTGGGCTTCCGCCGGCAAATCACT
>JBEGUX010000034.1:0-3891 GCA_041178685.1 Bacteroidota bacterium | reverse complement strand
TTTGGCTGGATGTGGTACATGAACAAGAATAAGTCAGTAGAAAAAATCGATTGATTAACTTCTACTAACTGAACTCCCGTGTACGACTTCTACTACTTCGCATTACTTCCCGAGAGCGGCGACAAGCGTCCGCTCGAATTCACCGTAACACTCATCGATGACGATCCACTTTTTTTAGAGTCGTTGAAGGATTATCTCACCTCGATGAATATTGCGGGAATCGAAACTTTTTCGAGTGGTGAAGAGTTTTTGAAATCGTTTAAAAAAGGCGATCGCCGTTTTGTAGTATGCGACTTTGACTTCGGCTCTCCCGATCGTATGACGGGCGGACAAGTTCTTGAAGCCATTAAGAAAATTGATGCGAAAGTTCCGGTTGTTATTCTTTCCGCTCAAGACAAATTGTCAATTGCCTTGGATGCCTTGAAGAAGGGCGCTATTGATTACTTCATCAAAGGACTGGAAAGTACATTCACAACTGTACTTACTTCTATTTTAAAAACCAACGAGATTTTCCGTCTTAAAAAAGATCGCCGTGATTTTGCGACGCTGGGCGCAGTAGGCCTTGTGCTTTTTACGCTGTTGCTGGTGCTCTCCTACTATTACCGTTAGATTTAAAGTAAATCCATTCCAATATCTTTTCGGAAGTTCATTTTATCAAAATGAATTTTTGATATGCTATTGTAGCTTTTCTCTCTCGCCTCTTCTATCGTTGCACCGAAAGAAGTTACTGCCATTACGCGTCCTCCCGAAGTAATCACAGTACCGTCGGCGGCAGATGTTGTACCGGCATGAAACAACAGGCTTTCTGTTGACACTTCCAATCCGCTAATTGTTTTTCCTTTTTCGTAGCTGTCAGGATAGCCACCGCTAACCATCATCACGGTAAGTGCAGTGCGGGGATCAATTTTTATCTGCTCCTCCGACAATGTTCCATCAGCGGTTGCATTCAATAATGAAACGAGATCTGACTGAATGCGTGGAATCACTACTTCCGTTTCAGGATCCCCCATCCGTACATTGTACTCAATAACTTTTGGATCGCCGCTTACATTCATCAAACCAATGAATATCCAGCCCTTATAAACGATACCATCTTTTTTCAATCCATTCACTGTTGGACGAACGATCCGTTCTTCCACTTTCTGCATAAACGAAGCATCAGCAAACGGAACCGGCGACACAGCACCCATTCCGCCGGTATTGGGGCCGGTATCGCCGTCACCGATTCGCTTATAATCTTTTGCCTCCGGAAAAATTTTATAGCTGTTTCCATCCGTCAGTACGAAAACCGAAAGCTCAATTCCGGAAAGAAACTCCTCAATAACGACTCTGCCACTGGCTTCACCAAACTTTCGCTGTACCAACATAGACGAGAGTTCCTCGTTCGCTGCTGCGAGATCAGTAAGAATGACAACGCCTTTACCTGCTGCAAGACCATCAGCTTTCAATACATAAGGTGGACGAAGCGTAGCTAGAAAATCGATTCCTTCCGCCAGGGTTTCTACGGTAAATGTTTGATAGGCTGCTGTCGGTATGTGATGACGAAGCATAAAGGATTTTGCATAATCCTTGCTACCTTCCAAACGAGCACCTTCTTTGGAGGGGCCAATCAATCGAATGTGTGACAAATCAGCGTTGCCGGCGAAGTAATCGTAAATACCTAAAACCAAGGGCTCCTCTGGTCCAACTACAACCATTTCAATAGATTCCTTCAGACAGAACGCTGCTATAGCAGGGATGTCATTTACCGGAATTGTACTATTTTGTCCGCAAGAAGAAGTTCCCGCATTGCCAGGAGCAATAAAGAGCTTATCACATAATGGGCTTTGAGCTAGTTTCCACGCTAAAGCGTGCTCCCTTCCACCTGAACCTAAAAGTAGAATTTTCATGGCGACAATAAATATTGCCGCAAATAAACGGAGAATTCGTGAAATCCGGTTGACCGGATTTGTTATTGAACGGCCTGATTAAAATAAAAATCAATAAATACGGCTAATTCATCCTGTGTGTAGGGAGAATCCTTTTGGCTGAAATCCTGAACCGCCACGTTTAACTCGTCTGCACTAATGTAATTATTTACATCGGAGTCGTAAGGCCAGTATTTTTCAGGCAGCGAATTAAAAAGGAAAGATGACGTTTGATTACTGGATGAATCAGCAGGGGCGGCTGTGGAGGAGAAAAAATCCAGTTTCCCATTTCCGTCAACTTTATTATCTGCCATTAATGTAAAGTAACCAAGTACAAGCGGAGCAATACAACAAAGCATAATAGTACTACGGTTCATTACCAAAGGATTTTAGTGGCTTTCAGTAATCGCTGATCAAGATTGCAGTTTGTTTTTCTGCTCACGAACTGCGGATTCGCAGCGTGAATAGAGGGAGTAAACTTCCGAAAGACTATTATCGATTACACTCCAGTCCATTTCAGCCTCAACCATCAGTTCCGTTTGTACTACAAATCCTTTCAATGTTCGCATTCCTAATGTATCAATGGTTGGCTTGATTTTTTGCAAATACTTGCGTACGCGATGACGATCTCTTACCGATTGAAAATGTTTAAGTTGATGTAGTAACTTATCCATCGAGCGAAGGAATACATCCATCATTCCTGCAAGGAACAAACGGTTTCCACGCGCAAGTCGAAGCAAGAAATTAATATCTACGAGCGACTCTGTATCGGATAAATCGACCGGTAATTCCTGGACAGATCGGGAAGTATAAGAAAAGCTGCGTGAAGCAACATTATCGAAGAAATAAGATCCACTTACAGTCGTATCTGTAGTCACCGGCTCAGGGCGAACAGAGGGAATGCCGGACAACTGCAATTTCTTATCTTTTAAATAACGGTAGATGGTTGACTTTCCAACGCCTAATTTATTGGCGACCAAAACTACATTATTATCATGCCGTGCCAGATAATGCTGGATAATCTGCATGGTATAATCCTCCAGTGTCAACTCCTTGGTCTCACTATGGTTTGACTGAACAGATGTTGCTCCGGTAAGGATGAAATTTTTGCTAATGCGCTTGGCGAGTGACTGATGTTCCCGGCGCCACTGAATGGTTCGTAACGACAATGTCAATGAATGCTCCAGTAATTCACACACGCGCTCATCTTTCACAATTACTTCAGCAGCACCTTGCTGAATTAGATTTAATTTATGTGAAGTAGAAGAGTCTGAAGTCAAAACAAAAAAGGGCGCTTCTGAATAACGAAGGCGCATCACAGAAAGGACCTCTTCAATGCCGTGGTCTTCGTAGTGCTCATCAAGTATTATTACATCAGGCGATGAGATTGATTCGGCAGGCAATTCCTGCACCGTACTGTACGTAGTGATTTCTGTTCCGGTAAGTGTACGAAGATGCGAACCGATCAGCTCTCTATAAAATTCATCGTCAGCAATCAGGAAGATTTTGTAAAGTGTAGGTAAAGACATGGTGGTTGACATGGTAGTAAAACAACATGACCTTTTACTGCATCGTTTAAAAAAGGTTCACCAATAACTCATGTGACTTATCCACCAATCATCTTATTTTTTAATTTCCAAAAATTGTACTTGTTGAAAACTACGACTTTGAATATAAAGTGTAACCTTTTAAAAAAGTATTCGTCAACCCAAAGCTAAGAGGTACTTCCACTAGATTGTAACTGCATATATCTCATCATTTGAAATGAAAAAAATCCTTTTAACGTTTGGCGTTGTGTTAGTAGTCCTGGCAGGGATCATGGGAATCAAAACGAGCATTTTCGTTGCTGATAAAGTGAAGGATTTAGGAGAACGACGAGCATTTCTTCGAGACACGATGGCTGCATTGCACTTACAACAAGCCGTTAACTTCCCTTCGGTGGCCAGTGAAGATGATTCACTATCGGGATTAGGAGCGATTGATA
>JBEGUX010000033.1:0-3463 GCA_041178685.1 Bacteroidota bacterium | reverse complement strand
GAAGAAGGAGCTGTATGAAATTATAGCGCTTCACAGCGGACAGGAATATGAGAAAGTATGGAAAGACTCTGATCGTGATTATTGGATGACAGCCGAGGAGGCTAAGTCTTACGGAATGATTGACGAGGTTCTTACCCGCAAGAAATAAGTCGAATTAGGCTAAAAATCAGCTTGGACATCCGGTCTGAAGTTAAATTCAGGCCGGATGTTTTGTTTTTAGCTTAAAAAAGGGGATTTAATTTTACGGATATTGCAAGGTATTCGCCAAAAAAACTCGACAAGGCTTTCGTATTTTTGTAGTTTGCAAGACCTGCCATATCCATTTATTTAAGTAGTAAATGAAAAACCAGAAAGACATCAAGTGTTCGTTTTGCGGACGCGATAAAAGTGAAACGTTTGTACTAATCGCGGGAATCACAGGCCATATTTGTGATCAATGTATCCAACAGGCTCAAGGAATTCTCAACGAGGAGATGAATGCACGTCTGAAGAGCAATATCAATGCTCAGATGACCTTACTCAAGCCGACCGAGATCAAAAAATTTCTGGATCAGTATGTCATCGGACAAGATGACGCCAAGAAGGTTTTATCTGTCGCTGTTTACAATCACTACAAACGAATTTCAAGCAAGATTAAAAAGCAAGACGAGGTAGAGATTGAGAAGTCGAATATACTGTTAGTAGGAGAAACGGGAACAGGAAAGACATTGCTTGCCCGGTCCATTGCTAAAATGTTGAATGTCCCATTTTGTATTGCAGATGCCACTGTTTTGACGGAGGCGGGCTACGTTGGAGAGGATGTAGAGAGTATTTTGACTCGCTTATTGCAGGCGGCAGATTATGACGTTGCTGCTGCAGAGCGTGGAGTCGTTTATATAGATGAGATTGACAAAATCGCACGGAAGAGCGATAATCCATCCATCACACGCGATGTGAGTGGCGAAGGCGTTCAGCAAGCACTTTTAAAACTGCTGGAAGGATCCACAGTGAACGTCCCTCCGCAGGGAGGCAGGAAGCATCCCGAGCAGAAGATGATCACGATCGACACAACCAACATTCTTTTCATTTGCGGTGGAGCGTTTGATGGTATCGATAAAAAGATTGCACGACGACTGGAAACCCATGCGATTGGCTACCGTGCCGGAAAGGACAGTGCGAGTTACGATAAAGATAATTATCTGCAGTATGTTAGTCCTGCCGATTTAAAATCGTTTGGATTAATTCCGGAGTTAATCGGACGTGTTCCGGTATTGACGCATCTTGATCCACTGGACAAGGCTACCTTGCGGTCCATTTTAACCGAGCCCAAGAATGCGCTGATGAAGCAGTACGAGAAGCTGTTTAATCTGGAAAATGTCAAACTCGTTGTTGACAAAGCCGTTTTGGACTTCATTGTGGACCAGGCTTTCGAGTTCAAGTTAGGGGCACGCGGATTGCGGTCGATATGCGAAGCAATCTTACTTGATGCTATGTATGAGCTTCCTTCCGGAAAGCAGGTGAAAGAATTTCACCTTACATTGGGTTATGCGCAGGAAAAGTTTGATAAATCGAACGTAAACCGCCTTCGAGTAGCCTAATTACTTGATTTTCAAAGAGATTATTTTCAGCCCGGTTCTGCCGGGCTGTTTTATTTTAATATATTGATAATCAAATAGATAAACAAATTTCAGGACGATTTATGATCGAATTAGTCTTTTTATAAGACATCAAAGTCCCTTTTTCTTCGATTTGTGCAAAAAAAATTACCAACATGATTTGGTAAATAATTCAGAAGTAGTACCTTTGCATTCCCCAAAATAGGGCGAAAAACGCCTAATTAATTGAAGATTAACTCGAAAGAATAACTACTAATGCCTACAATTTCACAGTTGGTCCGTAAAGGCCGCGAGAAGCTGATCGACAAGAGTAAGTCGCCTGCGTTGGCATCATGTCCGCAGCGTCGTGGTGTTTGCACACGTGTATACACTACAACTCCTAAGAAGCCAAATTCTGCTATGCGTAAGGTGGCTCGTGTGCGTTTGACGAACAAGTTTGAGGTTACGGCATATATTCCAGGAGAGGGGCACAACCTTCAAGAGCACTCCATCGTGTTGATTCGCGGAGGTCGTGTGAAAGATCTTCCGGGAGTACGTTACCACATCGTGCGTGGATCTTTAGATACCGCAGGTGTAGACGGACGTAAGCAGCAGCGTTCAAAATACGGCGCTAAGCGTCCAAAGGCCGGAGCAGCAGCTCCAGCAAAAAAGAAGTAATCAGATAAGAATTAAGTAAACGAATATAATATCCGCCGAATTCCATGCGTAAGACTAAACCGAAGAAGCGCATTCTACTTCCAGATCCCAAGTTCAACGATACGTTGGTTACACGTTTCGTTAACATGATGATGTACGATGGTAAAAAGAACACCGCTTACAGCATTTTCTATGATGCGATCAATCGTGTTGAAGAGAAAACCAAGGAGAACGGTTTGGATACCTGGAAGAAAGCAATGACCAACATTATGCCGACGGTTGAAGTTAAGAGTCGTCGTGTAGGTGGTGCAACGTTTCAGATTCCAAGTGAAATTCGTCCTGATCGTCGTATCAGCTTGTCGATTAAGTGGATGATTAATTATTCACGTGGTCGTAACGAAAAGACGATGGCGGATCGTTTGGCTGGCGAGATTATCGCCGCTTCCAAAGGTGAGGGTGCAGCAATGAAGAAGAAAGAGGATACCCACCGTATGGCGGAAGCCAATAAAGCCTTCTCGCATTTCCGCGCGTAAGGCAGTATAGTAAAGAGTGCGAATACCCCGGACGGCCGGTACGGACGGGTCAAAATAAGTAAGTAGTTCTTTCTTTTACGGGATAACCCCCTGACTTGCCGCAGAAACGAGCAAGAACTTACTGGATAACTGAACAGATCCAACGTCGCACAGCAGTGTGGCGTCCGTTCAAAGTGTCCGGTTATCACGACCAAAAGAGAAAACTATCGTTAGGATTAACGGATAACTAATCAAATGAGCAAAGAACTCAAAAACACAAGAAACATCGGTATCGCGGCCCACATTGATGCGGGCAAGACGACAACTACCGAGCGTATCCTTTATTATACCGGTGTGGTGCACAAGATTGGCGAGGTCCATGACGGCGCTGCTACCATGGATTGGATGGCACAAGAGCAGGAGCGTGGTATTACCATTACCTCTGCTGCTACTACCTGCTTCTGGAATTACCGTGGTGAAAAATACAAACTGAATATTATTGATACCCCCGGACACGTTGACTTCACTGTAGAAGTTAACCGTTCCCTCCGTGTATTGGACGGACTAGTGTTCCTTTTTTCTGCCGTTGATGGTGTTGAGCCTCAATCGGAGACAAACTGGCGTTTGGCCAATAATTACAACGTTACCCGTATCGGCTTCGTCAACAAGATGGACCGTGCTGGTGCAGACTTCCTGAACGTTGTAAAACAGGTTCAAGAA
>JBEGUX010000032.1:0-5687 GCA_041178685.1 Bacteroidota bacterium | reverse complement strand
AATGTAGGAATGCCAAGGGATCAATTCTATTCCTATTCAGCGGCATACGATACGTTATATTATCATGGTTATTATGCAGGCGGCACAAGTTATGTTTACTATGTTCCGCTTCCTTATTTCGTATTTCCCATGAATTATTCGGATAGCGTAAGTGTGAGTCGCCCAATTACAAATGCTAACGGAACCATACAAACCGGATCTGTAAACAGGAATTGGAAATACGATGGATTTGGTACTATTAAGTTCCCGTATGGAATCGAAAATAACGTATATAGAATCCATTCGTATCAAATAGATTCCTTGGTGGTAAATGGCATTTTTATAAGTGCCACCACTACTGAGGAGTTGCTTTGGATTAAACAGTCTGATGGTATTCCTGTCCTCCGTTTCCAAAAACAAGGAGCATCAAGTTTATATGCTTGGTATGCTACAGCTTCAGGAGGAACATCGATTTCCGAGTTCGAAGAAACGCAACTGGTTTCAATTTATCCTAACCCATCCAATGGATCAATCAGGCTTCGTGCTGAAAAATCGCTGGAAGGTTCGCAGTATAAAATATTGGATTATTTCGGAAGGGTTGTTTGTAAAGGGACTTTAATTGCAACTCATGAAAGTATTGATGTTCGGAACCTTTCAGCTGGCTCTTACCTCTTTCAGATAGAAGAGTCAAAGCCATTGAAATTCAAAATCATTCAACAATAATAAACGGCAGTACGAAAAATATCCTTCGTGACCTTTTCTTATTATTGGGGGAGCTTAACTAAAGCTTCCCTTTTTTGTTTAACTTTTTGCTGGGTACAGCTTCGTGATAAATATGCTGTATTTTATCGCAATAGCTTGTATCGCTTTGTAATAATTACGTCCTTTAATACAAGAATATATATACTTAAGATCATAGATCAATGAAAAAAATCATCTTGTTAGTACTGGTGCTGGTATCGTTTCTTCGAGTTAGCGCACAACAATCTATTTCCGTAAAGGATCAAAAAAGTTACGGCCGCTTGTCAGCATCACAAACTGCACTTGTGAATGCTAACAAAACGGTCATTCAGGAATACCTGAACAAACAGCGTGAATCTTTGCGTCTCACCACAGCTGATATTACCAACTGGACGGTGAGTGATATCTACAGTAATGCTAAATCGGGAACAACGTATATCTATTTGCAGCAACAGCAAAATGGTATCCGGGTTTTCAATGCCGTAAGTTCGATGGCCATCAAGAACGGACAAGTTGTTTCGTTTTTCAGTCGCTTCGTTCCTGGTCTCTCCGGTAAGGTGAACGTGGCATCACCGGCATTCGCTCCGACAGAAGCCATCCGCAAAGCAATAGCGCTATTGGAAGTTCGCTCTGAAAATTTTCCGGTTCTCTTTCAGGAAGTAAAGGAGCTGAACAAATATATTTTCACTAAAGGTGATATTTCTTCAGAGCCTGTGCAGGTTACTCTCCTGTACCAGCCGGTCAAACAAAATGTCCGCTTGGTTTGGAATGTAAATATCGCTCCGATTAATACTGACCATTGGTGGAATTTACGTATTGATGCAGTGAATGGAAATCTTATTGATAAAAATGACTGGACGGTTCATTGTGATTTTGGCACTCCACAGCTGAATCATTCATCCGCACCAACTCCTGCCACTTCAACTGCCGCCTCGTCATCAGCCAACTCCTTATTGCCGGTTTATAATGTGTACGCACTTCCGGTAGAAGCACCATCGTTCGGAGTAAGAAGTTTGGTCGTTAATCCTGCAGACCCAACAGCTTCGCCGTACGGCTGGCACGATACTGACGGTCAAGTTGGTGATGAGTACACGATAACACGAGGCAACAACGTTCATGCTTACGATGATATCGCCAATAACGATGCTCCCGGAACTTCTGCCGATGGTGGAGCATCTTTGAATTTCGATTTCCCGGTAAATTTCTCGCAAGCACCTTCAACATATCTGGATGCTTCGTTGACTAATTTGTTTTATGTGAATAATTGGATACACGATGTATTGTATCAATACGGATTGGATGAAGCAGGAGGTAATTTTCAGGAAAATAACTACGGTAATGGTGGAATCGGTAACGATTATGTATTGGCGGAATGCCAGGACGGAGGTGGAACAAACAACGCCAACTTTGCAACGCCCGACGATGGCGGAAATGGTAGAATGCAGATGTACTTGTGGTCGGGTGGAAGTGCCGCATCGCTGGAAATCAATTCTCCTGCAGGAATCGCAGGCAGTTACTTAGCAGTGGAGGCCGGCTTCGGACCTGTTATCTCTTCCCCAATAACTGCCGATTTGGTGTTAGTGGACGATGGCGTTGCACCAACATCTGATGGTTGTGAGCCTTTGCAAAATGGTGCTTCACTCGCAGGAAAAATAGCCGTCGTGGATCGCGGTACTTGCACATTCATTAGTAAAGTGAATGCGGCTGAGGCAGCAGGTGCTATCGCGGTTATCGTTTGTAATAATCAAGCAGGAGCTCCTATCGCAATGGGCGGAACAGGAACTTCCAATATTCCTGCAGTTATGATTTCACAAGCCGACGGTAATGCGATAAAGTCAGTGCTGACCGGTGGAGGCACTGCTAACGGAACGCTAAATCCTGCAGCAACGGTTGTACAAGACTTGGACGGATCGTTTGATAATGGCATTGTGATCCACGAATTCGGTCATGGTGTATCGAACCGTTTAACAGGCGGTCCGAATAACTCAAATTGTCTTTTTAACGGTGAGCAAGCGGGTGAGGGTTGGAGTGATTATTTTTCATTGCTATTCACGATTGAGAATGGAGACGCCGGAACTGACGCTCGCGGTATCGGAACCTTTGCTTTAAATGAGCCGGTTAGCGGGTTAGGCATCCGCCGTTATCCTTACTCCACAGATATGACGATCAATCCTCAAACATATGCTGACCTCGCACAGAGCAGTGCTGTTCATGACGTTGGTGAAATATGGTGTGTCACCTTGTGGGATTTGACTTGGGCACTGATAAATCAAAACGGATTTGATTCCAACTGGATCTCCGGTACTGGTGGAAACAACATCGCGTTGTCGTTGGTAATGGAAGGAATGAAGTTACAACCATGTGGTCCCGGATTCATAGACGGAAGAGATGCTATTCTACTAGCGGATGATAACCTCTATGCCGGAGCTCACCGCTGTTTAATTTGGGAAACCTTTGCACGTCGCGGAATGGGTGCAAATGCGCTGCAAGGTGATGCAAACACTGCTGGTGATGAAACGGCCGACTATACGCTGCCAAGTTTCTGTCAAAACCCAACGGTTGCACCAACAGCTAATTTCTCCTCTGATGTTACCACTACATGTTTTGGTACGGTTAACTTCGAAGATCTTTCAACCGGTATTGCACAATCATGGAGTTGGGATTTCGGTGATGGATCAACCTCTAGTGTTCAGAATCCTTCGCATACATATACTGCACCCGGAACATACGATGTCACTTTAATTGCTACCAACACTATCGGTGCTGATACGCTTACCCAAGTAGCTTTCATCACGGTTACCACACCAGCTGCGCCTTCCGTGAGCGGAAATCTTAGCATTTGTAGTGGTACATCAACGACTATTACTGCGCAGCTTACACCGGGCGACAACGCAGAATGGCGCGATGCATCTGGATCGGTAGTCGGTGGGATTGCAGCAGCTTACACAACACCTGCGCTTACGGCTACAACTACGTACACCGTTAGACAGTACACGCCTACACCGCTTCAAAATGTTGGTCCGTTGAACGGAACCATCGGTGGTGGAGGTTATCACAATACAACGTTTGAGGGGCGACAGCTCTTTACAACTTTTGCGCCGGTCCGATTAGTTTCCGTTTGGGTAGATGCATCCGGAACAGCTAACCGCACATTTAATTTATATTCTTCCACTGGAACTTTGTTAGAATCACAGGTAATTAATGTGCCAGCCGGACAAAGTCGCGTTACGTTGAACTTCGACATTTCTGTTGCAGGAAATTATCAGATTGGTGTAGTTGCAGGGTCGAACCTCTACCGTAATAATAGCGGAGCATCTTATCCATATTCGATTAATGGATTATTGTCAATCACAGCGTCTAATTCAACATCAAATCCTGCAACGTTCTTCTACTACGTGTATGATTGGCAAGTGCAGGAGCTTCCTTGTCTTAGTCAGCCGGCTACTGTTGTTGTCGAGATTTCTCCAAGTCCTACTGCGAATTATACCTACACAGCTGCAGGATTAACGGCTCAGTTTTCGAATACGTCTTCCGGCAACATAGTTAGCTACGCGTGGGATTTCGGTGATGGCAACACATCAACCTCTCCTAATCCACAGCATTCGTACGCTCAGCCCGGAACTTATGTAGTGACTTTGACGGTGTCAACCTCTGATGGTTGTACAGCGGTTTCTACGCAGACTCTTTCAATTACTGTTAGCGGACTGTCGAACCTCGACCTGGATGATATTATTATCAGTGGAACACGCAACAATGTGTTTATATCGCGTGACAGCAAGGATCGTTCAGACTTGGCTATATCGGTATACGATGTGTTAGGCCAGGAATTGGTCGCTCGAGCTATTTATCGTGAAGATCAAATTTCAATTTCTATACCGTCGTTTGTTGCCGGTAATGTGATTGTACGATTAGAGAGCGCAGGCAAAGTCGTTCACAAACAAGTTTTCCTCCACGAGTAATCACAACTCAATAAGTAATTAAAAATTGCGGGCTGTTTTCGAAAGACGACAGCCCGCTTTTGTTGATAGATGCTGTGATAAATTTCGATGTCTTACAGTCGTTGATCGCAATCTCTTACGATTTTGTGGCATGGATCAATTGAACATCAGAAATATTCTCACCGTTTCCACCATTTTGTTTGCAGTGATTGATATCATTGGATCAATTCCCGTATTGCTCCAGGTAAAACAACGTGTTGGCCACATAAAAACAGGTCAGGCTACACTTGTTTCGCTATTGATAATGATTGGCTTTCTCTTTTTGGGAGAATCTATTCTTCAATTTCTAGGGGTGGATGTTGGCTCTTTTGCTATTGCAGGATCGTTAGTCATTTTCTTTTTAGCATTAGAAATGATTTTAGGCATCCGGCTTTATCGTGATGAAATTCCCGAAACCGCATCAATTGTTCCCGTAGCTTTTCCATTGATTGCGGGCACTGGTACAATGACCACGCTGTTGTCGTTGCGTGCAGCTTATGACGCAACCACTATAATTATTGGTATTACACTCAATTTAGTGGTAGTTTATATCGTGCTTAGAAACCTCAACAGGCTTGAGAAGTGGTTGGGTGCGGCTGGTATAAGCGTGTTGAGAAAAGTATTTGGAATAATTTTGTTGGCTATTGCTGTTAAATTATTTCGCTCAAACGTAGGGGTGTAACCCTATTAAACAGCAGACATACGTTTGATAATCAATTATATACAAAGTTGCAGATAACGACACTTTGATGATTGGTTATTATCAATTATTGAGTAAATTTGAAAATTCACAATTCTTAGCAATTACACACAGTTATGAAAAGACTATTACTCAACGTGTTGGTTTTATCCTTATTTGCGCTGATCTCGGGTACATCTGCTCGTGCTCAGGGAACCTACACTATCTGTAGCATCCCCGGAGAATTCACTACAGATTCAACGGGAACCTTGTATGACACCGGTGGTCCCAATGGACAGTATCAGAACAAC
>JBEGUX010000031.1:0-4078 GCA_041178685.1 Bacteroidota bacterium | reverse complement strand
ACCTTTACACAATAATGATTAATAAGCGCGCAAAAAAAAGGATTGTTAAAGGGCTTTGGGCAGCTGTTGTTGCCTTGCTTCTGGTAGTAGCTACTTTGGGCTATTTTATATATGAGCGTCTTTATACACCCAATATTCAAACAGCCGAAGATGGATTTCTCTACATTCCAACCGGCTCCGATTTTAATGATGTAGTCAATCTTCTAAAGAAGAAAAAGTGGTTAAAGGATGAGGCCACTTTTCGTTGGACTGCCACCCAAATGATTTACACGGAGAACATAAAACCCGGTCGTTACAAATTATCGAACGGTATGTCAAACAAAGCAGTTGTTGCCATGTTACGTTCTGGCCGACAAGTTCCTGTTCAAATGGTTTTTAATTCGATCCGTACCAAACATGAATTTGCTCAAAAGGTCGGAGATCAATTGGAAGTTACACCAGATGCCGTGCTGAACTTATTGGAAGATCGAGAGTACCTGGCAAAGATGGGATTCACGCCGGAAAATGTGATGGCACTTTTTCTTCCCAATACTTATGAGTTCTATTGGAATACCTCTGCCGATCAGTTTCTGACCAGGATGAAAAGAGAGTACGACAAATTTTGGACGACAACACGACAGCAGCAAGCGGAACAGCAAGCGCTATCGCCTGTTCAAGTTTCTATTCTCGCTTCCATTGTACAACAGGAATCTAATAAAGAAGACGAGAAGCCAATTATCGCCGGAGTTTATTTAAACCGATACAGACAAGGTTGGAAGTTGGAAGCCGACCCGACTTTAGTCTTCGCCTTGGGCGATTTTACCGTTCGCCGTGTATTGAACAGCTATAAGTTGATTGACTCACCTTACAATACGTATATGTACAAAGGTCTTCCACCGGGACCGATTTGTATCGCCTCCCAGCGTTCGATTGATGCGGTATTGAAGGCGGCAAAACATAATTATATGTATTTCTGTGCCCGTGACGATTTTTCGGGTTACCATAGTTTTGCGGCAACCTACAATCAACATCTTTCCAATGCCCGCAAATTTCAGAAGGCACTCAACCGTCGTGGAATTCGCTCATAAGTTGAATTAGCTTGATTTTTAGCGTTTTTTACACTAATTTCGTCCTCCTTTTTAATTAAACCGCTAATAGCGGATCTGAAAGATCGTCGTATGGGAAAAATTAAATTTGGGACCGATGGATGGAGAGCCATCATCGCCCAGGATTTCACCGTTGAAAATGTAGCTCGTGTTGCGGAAGCAACCGCCGATTGGTTACTCATGAAATCATCCAGCCCTTCTGCTGTTGTTGGTCATGATTGTCGATTCGCAGGCGAATTATTTGCAGAAACTGTTGCAAAAGTACTTGCTTCAAAAGGTGTTAAAGTTCTTTTAGCTCGAGGCTTTGTTTCCACACCAATGATTTCTCTTGGTGCTGTTAACCACCGTTGCGATCTTGGAATTATCCTTACCGCTTCCCATAATCCGCCTTCTTATAATGGATTTAAATTAAAAGGATCTTTTGGTGGACCGCTTATCCCTTCGGACGTTCAGCAAATCGAAGATATCATTCCGGAAAAAAGTTCAACACCCATCGATGCTATTTCCATCTCATCATTAATGAAAGAAGGGAAAATCATTGAAGTCAATTTGGAGGACGAGTACATTGCACACGTCGAGAAGAACTTCGATCTTGATGCTATTCGCAAGTCCGGACTAAATCTCGTGTACGACGCCATGTACGGTGCCGGGCAAAATGTGATCAAACGACTTTTTCCTGAAATTACCAAGCTGCACTGTGATTATAATCCGGGGTTCAATGGACAGGCTCCCGAGCCAATTCATAAGAATCTTGGGGAACTCGCTGCTTTGATGGCTACAGGAAACTACGATTGTGCTGTAGTTACAGATGGTGATGCTGATCGCATTGGTATGTATGACGGACAAGGGAATTTTGTCGACTCGCATCATATCATACTGCTGCTCATTCATTATTTGCACAAGTACAAGGGTATGACCGGTAAAGTTTGCACCGCATTCAGCACTACACCAAAAGTGGAACGCCTTTGCCGGCATTATGGACTATCCCTGAATACCGTAAAAATCGGTTTCAAGTATATCTGTGAAATAATGTTGAAAGATGACGTTTTACTGGGAGGCGAGGAGAGTGGTGGCATTGCCATTAAAGGTCATATTCCTGAGCGAGATGGTATCTGGATGGGACTTGTGATCTGGGAATTCATGGCCAAAAGCGGAAAGAAACTTCCTGAACTCATCCGCGAGATTTACGACATCGTTGGCGCTTTCGCATACGAACGAAGTGATCTTCACCTTACTGAGGAAGTTAAGAACCGGATTGTTAAACGGACAGCTGAAGGGTTTTACAAAAACTTTCAGAGCTTTGACGTAAAATGGGTGGAAGACATTGACGGTTACAAATATTTCTTTGCAGACGATAAAAGTCAATGGTTGCTAATCCGAGCATCCGGAACAGAGCCTGTACTTAGAACCTATGCTGAAAGCACAACAAAAGAGGGTGCATTTGCAATTTTAAAGGCAGCTGAAGCAACATTATTGAATTAATAAACGAGTTTTCTTAAAGTTCTTTTCACCTAAGATCAGCGCAATTGCGTGGTCTTAGGTGTTTTTTTTTAATAATAGCCTTGAATTATTCAGCCTTAGGTGTATTTCTTACAGCACAATCAAAGTGGAGTAAAAAATTATTATTCGTTTTTTGCGCCAAAACTGTTCAGTGAACAGTTGATCGGTCTTTTACAATAATCTATTCTTCAATTTCTTACAGTTGTAATGCTAGCTCCTTTAGTGGCATATCTTTTCGTTTTGCAGGGGCGTAATAAAGGTGTATTTCATGGTTAGAGATACTTGGTTTGGTTAGGTTAAGTTTAATTAATGTCAACCCCGTAAGGTTGAAAAAACATCCAGCCCCGTAAGGCTGGAGAAAAAAAGAAAATCCAGCCCCGTAAGGCTGGTGAAAAAAAAGAAAATCCAGCCCCGTAAGGCTGGATTTTTTTATGCTATCGATTTTACTATTTGCTCTACTAAAAATGAATGGTGAAAAGGAAGTTGTAAGAAAAGTGTAAGAGTCCATTTATTAATGCTGTATCATTTCGATTAGCCGAGGCGTTATAATGGTGTGTTTCAATCATGGAAGGAACACGTGGTTTTAGGTTAGACAACGCAACCCCGTAAGGTTGTAAAAAAAGAAAATCCGACTCAAAAGGTCGGATTTCTTTTTTTTAATTGGATAAATCTTTGCTTTATGCTGCTGGTCTTAAATAGCTGTTTTTAATACTGTTAAAAACACCGAATAAAAGACCGGAATAAACTAAATCACCAATCATTTGATTAGAGAAAAAAGGAAGTGCAGCCGTATAACTCACCATCGTTCCGGATGGAGTCATTGGATAAAAACCACCGTACCAAATGGGAAGGTTGGTAATTAGAAAGAAAATTATGGATCCGGATATAGAAAAAAGTCCTGTTTTAATAATTCCGCTATTCGCGCCTAATTTAGTACCCAGCCAAACGGTAATGGCAAAGCAGAGATAAACCGGGAGCATTGTTCCGTGTAACCCAATTACCAAATCGGATAGAAACAGTGCCGCAATTGGTAGAAAGTAAGCCAAGCGCTTATCAGCAACCTGAGAACCGGAAAAGAGCGCCAATGCTCCAATCGCTGTCAGATTGTACGGGTGAGGAATAAGCCGAGTGAATGCAGCCAGAAAAATCAGGGATCCTGCAAAAATCAATTGCTTATTGTCGTTGGAGGTTTTCATAGTCATATGTAATTATTACAAAATTAAATTTTTTGTTGAAATTAGAAGGAATAGGCTAGTCTAATTTGTACACCACGACCGCGTGTTCGGAAGCCTAATATTTCCTGATATTCAGTGTTTAGTATATTCTCCAGTTGCATTGATGCTGTTAAACGCTGATTGATAGACCAATGCGTATCAATATCGATGAGCGAATAGGCTCCTACAGATTTAGAACTTAAACCACCGTAAGGTCCCAAACTGCTGTTGTAATAGACATCTCCACGACGTCCAACATAACTATATTGAATTCCAAGC
>JBEGUX010000030.1:0-3955 GCA_041178685.1 Bacteroidota bacterium | reverse complement strand
ATGTCGAGTTATACCGTGCCTTGGGTGGCGGTTGGTAACCCTTTTCAGTCGTTCACTTTTATTGGTTGAAAAGTAGGATCATTTTTATTTGTATATCCCGCTTTTTAGTTTAAATTTATAGTCCTTTTCTCTATTTAAAAGGACGTTCGTATGCATACTGTATTGATTAAGAATGGACAGGTAGTTACCGCCTCTGAAGACCAAATCGCCGATATTTATATTGAAGACGAGAAAATCAGGGCTATAGGAAAAGACCTGCCATTTACAGCCGATAAAGTCATCGATGCTTCAGGACTATTGGTTTTTCCGGGAGGAGTTGATCCACATGTTCATTTGGACATGCCCTTTATGGGCACCTACTCGAGCGACAACTACGAAACAGGAACTCGCGCAGCACTTTTTGGAGGAACGACGACTGTCATTGATTTTATTTTACAGACACAAGGGAAGTCGCTGCATGAAGCATTGGCTGCATGGAAAGGTCGTTCGGATGGAAATGCTGTCGGAGACTATTCTTTTCACATGGCGGTAACGGATTTTAATGATCAAACGCGTGAAGAGATAAAGCAATTGATCGATCAAGGCATAACTTCGTTCAAAACCTTTATGGCATATAAAGGTGCATTGATGATTGATGATCATCAGATGGTAGGCTTGATGCAGGAGGTGAAGAAGCACGGCGGACTCGTTACCGTGCATGCTACTAATGGTGATATGATCGATTACCTAATTGCAAAACACCGTAAGGAAGGGAAGCTTTCACCGCTCTATCATTATTTGTCACAACCTGAAGTAACAGAAGCGGAAGCTTCCGGACGATTTGCTGATCTCGCCGATTACACCGGTGTTAACGGATATATCGTTCATTTGACGTGTGAAGGAGCATTGAATGCGGTACGACGTTCTACCTATCGTAATCAACGTGTTTTTGTAGAAACGTGTATACAATACCTGACCTTGGACGCTTCATTATACGATAAAGGATTCGAATCGGCCAAGTGGGTAATGAGCCCTCCATTGCGTGAGAAAAAAGATCAGGCTACTTTATGGGCAGGAATCAATCAAGGATTAGTGCAAGTGGTGGCAACGGATCATTGTCCATTTACCTGGGAACAGAAAAAAATGGGAGAGAACGATTTCTCTAAAATACCGAACGGTCATCCAGCCATTGAGCACAGAATGGAATTGCTTTTTTCGGAAGGCGTTAATAAAGGCCGCATCAGTCTTCAGAAATTTGTAGAAGTTTCTTCAATGAATGCAGCCAAAATTTTTGGGATGTTCCCACGTAAAGGAACCTTAGCGATTGGCGCTGATGCTGATATTGTGATTTTCGATCCTAATGAGAAGCATACGCTTTCTGCTAAAACACACCATATGAATGCAGATTACTCTTCCTATGAAGGCTGGGAAGTTACCGGCAAATGCAAGACAGTTTTGCTACGCGGACAGGTGGCTATCGAAGATGGGAAAGCGATCGCACAAAAAGGGTATGGAAAATTCATCAAGCGCAGACCTACAGCTCCGGTGATCTAAACTCAGAAACAACAACTAATAACACTAATCATTAAAAAACATTATGGCAAGAATGATCAAATCCGGACTCATCCAAATGAGTCTACCACTCACGGAGGGCGAAGGGACCATCGAAGAGATTACCCAGGCGATGCTTCAGAAGCATCTTCCTTACATTGATGAAGCAGGAAAGAAAGGCGTACAAATTCTCTGTTTACAGGAGATCTTTAATACGCCGTATTTCTGTCCCGGACAAGACAAGGCTTGGTATGGCAGTGCAGAAAGTGTTCCTGGTCCTACGACCGAACTCATGTCACAATATGCCAAGAAGTATAATATGGTCATTATCGTTCCAATTTACGAACGAGAGCAAGCCGGTTTTCTTTATAACACCGCCGCGGTGATCGATGCCGATGGTACCTATCTTGGAAAATACAGAAAGAATCATATTCCACACACGAGCGGTTTCTGGGAAAAATTCTTTTTCCGTCCGGGCAATCTTGGCTATCCTGTCTTTGAAACCAAGTATGCTAAGATTGGTGTTTACATCTGCTACGACCGTCACTTTCCGGAAGGTGCTCGCATCTTCGGATTGAACGGAGCAGAAATCGTTTATAATCCATCGGCTACCGTAGCGGGATTGTCACAGTATTTATGGAAACTCGAACAGCCGGCTCATGCAGCTGCTAATGGTTATTTCATGGGCTGTATCAATCGCGTTGGTGTAGAAAAGCCATGGAGTATTGGTAAATTCTATGGCAACTCTTATTTCGTTGATCCACGCGGACAAATTTTTGCGTGTGCATCTGAAGATAAAGACGAACTACTCATCGCTGATTTCGATCTTGATATGATTGATGAGGTGAGAAACGTCTGGCAATTTTTCCGCGACCGTCGTCCGGAGACCTACGATAAGATCGTAGAACTTTGATCCTAAACAAGCACCATGACAATTAAAGCAAATCGGCTCGATCCGAAGTCTTACGAAGCCAACTTCAGCGACGTACATCCTCCTTTTGAAACTAAAGAGGGAGCATTGGTGGAAGCCAACCGTTGTTTATTCTGTTACGATGCGCCGTGTACGAAATTATGTCCGACGAGTATCGACGTGCCTCAGTTCATCCGTGAAATTACAACAGCTAACATCAAAGGATCGGCGAAAACTATTTTCGACTCTAATATTCTTGGTGCCGGTTGTTCGCGCGTGTGTCCTGTCGAAAAACTTTGCGAAGGCGCTTGCGTGTACAACAACCTTCACGAAAAACCAATTTCGATCGCACGACTGCAACGGTACTCTACAGAGATGGCTATCCGTGAAAAGTGGCCACTCTATCAGCGTCAGCCTGATAATGGAAAACGTGTTGCAGTTGTTGGTGCCGGACCTGCAGGACTCGCTTGCGCGCATGCGCTTTCACTGGCCGGAACGATAGTCGATATCTTTGAGAAGGAAGAAAAGGGCGGTGGACTTATGACGTATGGCGTTGCAGCCTATAAAGTGACACCGGAATTTTGTCAGGACGAAGTTGACTGGGTGATTTCGCTTGGAGGTATTTCTGTCCACTATGGTAAAATGCTTGGCAAAGACATTCAATTGGCTGAGCTTAAAAAACAATACGATGCTGTATTTCTCGGTATCGGAGTCGGAGTAGCGCGTGAACTGGGAATTCCGGGCGAAGAGCTGGAAGGTGTCGTGGATGCGATTTCTTTCATCTATGAACTTCGTACCAATCCCTATGGAAAAATCGCCGTTGGTGATAAGGTCGCTGTAATTGGAATGGGAATGACTGCCATCGATGCGGCTACACAATCTATTCGTTTAGGCGCTCAGCAAGTCACGCTCATTTATCGACGTACCGAAAATGAAAAGCCGTGTACACAAAAAGAGTTAGACATTGCTCGTTTGGATGGCTGCCAGTTCATTTGGCTAGCTGCACCTAAAGAGGTGATTGGAAAGGATGGTAAAGTAACGCATCTTGTCTGCAGTACAATGAAGCTTGGTGAGCCCGATGCTTCCGGAAGAAGAGCACCGGTAGATACAGGAGAAACCTTCACGCTAGAAGTGGACATGGTTATCAAAGCGGCCGGACAAATTCCTTTTGAAGAAGTTGTCGCAGGCGCGGGACTCAAACACCAGGCCGGGAAAATGATTATTGATGCAACAACATCCACCAATATCGCAGGAGTTTTCGCCGGTGGTGATTGTGTGAACGGCGGTAAAGAAGTCGTGAACGCAGTTCAAGCCGGTAAAGACGGCGCAACGGCAATTCTCAATTATCTTGGAATTACTAACTGACAGGAGGAATAACTATGGCGAATCTACAATCCGATTTTTTAGGAATAAAATCTCCAAATCCTTTTTGGCTTGCATCTGCACCACCAACTGACAAGAAGATAAATGTGATGCGGGCTTTCGAAGCCGGCTGGGGAGGTGTAGTTTGGAAAA